>NZ_JAMYMO010000027.1:0-83808 GCF_040318575.1 Mesorhizobium sp. M1088
GCAGATGGTCCGCGAAGTTGCTTCGAAGACCAACGACATCGCCGGCGACGGCACCACCACCGCGACCGTTCTGGCACAGTCGATCGTCCAGGAAGGCCACAAGGCGGTTGCCGCCGGCATGAACCCGATGGACCTCAAGCGCGGCATCGACCTCGCCGTCGCCGACGTCGTCGCAACGCTGATCAAGAACGCCAAGAAGATCAAGACCTCGGAAGAGGTTGCCCAGGTCGGCACCATCGCCGGCAATGGCGACGTTTCGGTCGGCTCGATGATCGCGGAAGCGATGCAGAAGGTCGGCAATGAGGGCGTCATCACGGTCGAGGAAGCCAAGACCGCCGAGACCGAGCTCGAAGTCGTCGAAGGCATGCAGTTCGACCGCGGCTATCTCTCGCCCTACTTCGTCACCAACGCCGAAAAGATGGTTGCGGATCTGGAAGACGCCTACATCCTGCTCCACGAGAAGAAGCTCTCCAACCTGCAAGCCATGCTGCCGATCCTCGAGGCTGTCGTGCAGACTTCGAAGCCGCTGGTCATCATCTCCGAGGACGTCGAAGGCGAGGCCCTGGCCACGCTGGTCGTCAACAAGCTGCGTGGCGGCCTGAAGATCGCTGCCGTCAAGGCGCCGGGCTTCGGTGATCGCCGCAAGGCCATGCTGGAAGACATCGCCATCCTCACCGGTGGCCAGGTCATTTCCGAAGACCTCGGCATCAAGCTCGAGAATGTCGGCCTCAACATGCTCGGCCGCGCCAAGAAGGTGTCGATCTCCAAGGAGAACACCACCATCGTCGACGGCGCCGGCAAGAAGGCCGAGATCCAGGGCCGCGTCGCCCAGATCAAGCAGCAGATCGAGGAGACCACCTCGGACTACGACAAGGAGAAGCTGCAGGAACGTCTCGCCAAGCTGGCGGGCGGCGTTGCCGTCATCCGCGTCGGCGGTGCGACCGAAGTGGAAGTCAAGGAAAAGAAGGACCGCGTCGATGACGCCCTCAACGCGACCCGCGCGGCCGTCGAAGAAGGCATCGTTCCCGGCGGCGGCGTCGCACTGCTGCGCGCTTCGCTGAGCATCAAGGCAACCGGCGCCAACTCCGACCAGACCGCGGGCATCAGCATCGTGCGTCGCGCGCTGCAGGCTCCGGCCCGTCAGATCGCGGCCAACGCCGGTGCGGAAGCATCGATCGTTGCCGGCAAGATCCTTGAGAACAAGGGCGCGACCTTCGGTTACAACGCCCAGACCGGCGAATATGGCGACATGATCGCCATGGGTATCGTCGATCCGGTCAAGGTTGTGCGCACAGCCCTGCAGGACGCGGCCTCGGTCGCCGGCCTGCTGGTCACCACCGAAGCCATGATCGCGGAGGCTCCGAAGAAGGAGTCGGCTGGCGGCGGCATGCCTGGCGGCATGGGCGGCGGCGGCATGGGCGGCATGGGCGGCATGGACTTCTAATCCAGCCAATCTCGCAAGCTTACGGAAAGGGCGGCAGCGATGCCGCCCTTTTTCGTTTATGTGGCGGAAATTGAGAGGCCGTCCGATCCCAAGTAAGCAGGCGCGTATCCCGCAGGACGCGTCTGTTCGGCTACCATGCCGTTGCTTCCAGGCGTCGCGGCGGCGCAGAACATGAATCGTCGAGCTGCAGCCTTGGCCCTTTTGGCGGAACGCCGCGCCGCCTTCGATGCGATGAAGGCATAAACGTCAATGCACCGCGGCAGCGGCGCTCTTGGCCGGCAATGCCCCCTCAATCAGCGCCGCGACCTCATCGGCTACCGCCAGCACCGGGGCGCGGTCGTGGGTGGCGCGTGCGATCACCATCAGTCCTTCAAGCGATGATTCGACCAGCAATGCCAGCGCGTGCGCGCGTCGCTCGGGCACCCCTGCCCTGACGAAGGCCGCCCTGAGCAAGCCTATCCATTGCTCGAAGGCGGACCGGCACAATTCGGCCAGTTCCGGCATGTCGATCGGCGAGTCCAAGACCACGGGCGCGATCGGGCAACCGAGCGTGAACTGATTGTCTTCCAGCATGCGCGCGACCGACTGGTAGATGTGGTGGACGGCCACCGCCGGGTCCTTTTCGGCCGCAAGGGCCTCGCCCAGCCTTTTCGAGACGTCCTCGACGCTGTCGCGCGTCACCTCGATGACCAGCTGGTCCTTGCCGCCCGGAAAATGAAAATAGAGCGAGCCTCTCGGCGCGCCTGAGGCGCTCAATATGTCGTTGAGCGAAGTGCCGTGATAGCCGCGCTGCCGAAGCAGGCGCCCCGTGGTCTCGAGTATGCGGGTACGGGTGTCGTTCGCCATGTCAACCTCTGTCAGGAGTGAGCATTATAGGCCTTGCCTCGAATATGACAATCGGTCTACATAATATGTAGATCAGTCTACATATCGAGAGGCAAATGCGCAGTTATCGTCTTGAAGGAACCTGCGGGACCAAGTGCCTGGTGATGCGCGACGAGGCGCAGCCGACGCCGAAGCCGCACGAGATCGTCGTGCGTGTCCGCGCCGCTTCGCTCAACCGCCGCGACACGATGATCCTCAACGGCAGCTATCCACTGGCGCCGCGCCAAGGGGTCGTTCCGCTGAGCGATGGTGCCGGCGAAGTTGTTGCGGTCGGCGAGGCCGTCACCCGCTTTGCGGTCGGCGACCGCGTCACCGGCAGTTATTTTGCGCGCTGGATCGATGGCCGCATCAATGCCGGTCTGATCGACCAGCTTGGCTGCACGCTGGACGGGATGCTGGCCGAATACGCCGTGCTCGACGAGCAATGGGCGGTGCGGCTTCCCGATCATCTCGACTGGCATCAAGCGGCGACACTAACCTGCGCCGGCCTGACCGCCTGGAATGCCGTGACGGCGGCCGAAATGCCGAAGCCCGGCCAATGGGTTCTTGTCATCGGTTCAGGTGGCGTCGCGCTATTTGCGCTGCAATTCGCCAAGCTGCTCGGCTGCCGTGTCGTGGCAGTCAGCTCGCGCAACGAGAAGCTGGACCGGCTGCGGGCGCTGGGCGCCGACCTCGTCGTCTCGACCGCCGACATGCCGGAATGGGGTGCTGCGGTGCGCGAGCAGATCGGCGGCATCGACCTCGTCGTCGAGACCGGCGGCCCGCCGACCTTCGCGCAATCGATGATCGCCTGCGCGCTTTACGGGCGCATCGTGCTTCTCACCATACAGGATGCGAAAGGCGGGACGGTGCAGATCCCCGGCCCGGTCTACCAGCGCAGCCTCGCCACCATCAGCCGCCTGTTCGTCGGCAATCGCACCAACCTCGAAGCCATGCTGCGCGCCATCTCGGTGCATCGCCTCAGGCCTGTCATCGACAAGGTGTTCGCCTTCGACGAGGCCAACGACGCCTATCGCTATTTCCAGCAAGGCGACGTCTTCGGGAAAGTGGTCGTCGACAGCGCCTGACTGGTCCGCCCCAAAATCTGATCGACCCTCAAATCAAAGGAGAGACACAATGACCATTCGTGAAGCAAAGGCCCAATGGCAGGGATCGTTGAAGGAAGGTTCGGGCCGGCTGAAGCTCGGCAGCGGCGTCTTCGAAGGCGCCTACTCGTTCCCGTCGCGTTTCGAGAACGGTCCCGGCACCAACCCCGAGGAATTGATTGGGGCGGCGCATGCCGGCTGCTTCTCGATGGCGCTGAGCACCGTCCTCGGCCGCGAAGGTTACACTCCCGCACGCATCCACACGATCGCCAAAGCGCATCTCGGCGCCACCGCGGCCGGACCGACGCTGACCCGCATCGAGCTGGAGACCGAGGCAAGCGTCGCCGGGTTGGCGGCGGGGGAGTTCGAGCGGCTGGCGCAGACGGCCAAGGAGAGCTGCCTCGTGTCGCGGGCGCTGGCCGGCGTCGCAGTGATCACGCTCAAGGCCCGCCTCATCGAAACCGCTACCGATCACTGAAGGGAAGGAATATCCAATGACACAGGAACTCGTCATCGACATCGCCGCCGCCAAACGCTCCGCCGAAACGGCCGAGATCATGCGGCGCTACAACGACGTCTTCCAGCGCCACGACCCGTCGGCGCTCGACGATCTGGTGGCGGAAGATTGCGTGATCGAAAACACCACGCCGGCCCCGGACGGCGCCCGCCGCATCGGCAAGGGCGCCTGCGTCGAACTGTGGTCGGCGATCGCAACCGGACCCGGCACGCGCTTCGACATTGAAGAAACTTTCGTCGCCGGCGATCGGGCGACGATCCGCTGGCGCTACTGGATGGGCGACGGCAATTCGCTGCGCGGCGTCAACCTGATGCGCGTGGCGGACGGGCAGATTGTCGAGGCCATGGGCTATGTGAAGGGATAGATTTGCGCTGCCCGCGACCTTCCTGTCTACCGGTCCGCCAGCGCCAGTTTGGCGCCGAGCATGACAAAGGCTCCGGCGAAGGTACGGCGCATCCAGGTCAGCACCTTTGGCCGCGACACGACATGGCTGCGGATTGACGCCGCGAAAACGCCGTAGCCGACAAAGACCACGAAGGTGAGCAGCATGAAGATGCTGCTGAGTTCCAGCATCTTCGACAGCGCATGCGGTTCGGTGGTGCTGACGAATTGCGGCAGGAAGGCAAAGAAGAAGATCGACAGTTTTGGGTTGAGGATGTTGATGAGGATGCCCGAAGTGATCACTTTGCCGGCCGAGCGCGGCGCAACATTTTCTTCGACGCTCAGGCCACCCTTCTCCTTCAGCGTGTTCCAGGCCATGTAGAGCAGGTAGGCGACGCCGAGATATTTCAGCGTCTCGAAGGTGACGGCACTGGTGTGCAGCAGCGCCGCGAGGCCGGTGATGGCGGCCGCCATGTGCGGAATGATGCCGAGCGTGCAGCCGAAAGCGGCAATGATGCTGGCGCGCGCACCACGCGAGAGCCCGGCGCTCAGCGTATAGAGAACGCCGGTACCGGGCGAAGCCACGACAATCAGCGACGTCAATAGAAATTCGATGCTCACGGATGGTCTCCCGGTGCTGGCCCTGCCGCCGGCAGCGTAATCAGCGAAACGTGCGGGCACAAGCCAACCTGAGAGCCTATGCGCATTCAGATCATGCTGTTGGCGTGCAGCTTGCTATCGGCAATAGGCTGCCGAACTTCCCAGTGTTCGACCAGCTTGCTGTCCTTCAGCCTGAAAATGTCGACAATGGCCAGGCCCTCCTCCTCCGGTTCGCGTTTTGCGTGCATGTGCACGATGACGAAATCCCCTTCTGCAAAAATCCGCTTCACCTCTCCCCTTACGAGGGGAAATGACTGTTTGAGCTGCTGCAGATAGGCTTTGAAGCCGTCCGCACCATCCGCAATGTTCGGATTGTGTTGGATGTAGCGTTCGCCAAAATGCATCGAAGCAGCTTCGATGTTGCCCTGGTTTACCGCTTTGTCGATGAAGTCCAGGACGATCGTCTTGTTGGTCTCGAGCGAATTATGGATCTTGGCTGGAACTGGATTTGATGGTTCGTCACGCATGTTTTTGCTCCTTCAGGTGCCTGCTTCTGCCCGGTGTGGACGGGAGCGTCCGCAGGCCGATATTGCCAACATGATCAGCCACGCTTGTGAGACGGTCGATACGCTATTCGTCTAGATTCTTATCCAATCGTCTAATATCGTCAATCTGGTTATCGGCCGAGGATGGTTCTCATGGATGCCTTGTCCGAAGTTCTTGCTTCGCTGAGATTTGGCAGCGCCATGATCGGCAGCGCGACCCTGCATCGGCCCTGGGGTATTTCGGTGGATCCGACAAGGAATGCCGCCATCCACGTCATCCAGAACGGCGAATGCTGGCTGCGGTTAGCCGGTGAAAGGGAGCCGATCCGCTTAGGCGAGGGAGATGTCATCCTTGTCGCGAGCGGTATCGGGCATACCCTTTGCAATCCGGCGGATGCACCGACGGCATCGATATCCGCCGTCTTTTCCGCGAATCGGAGCGAAGCGGGACCGAAAAGCGAAAGCGTCGCGACAACTCTTCTTTGTGCGAGATATTCACTCGACGGCGTCGGGCCATACCCGATGGTTTCGCTGCTTCCTCCGCTGATCCGTTTGACCCGAAATCAGATTGGCACCAGCGAGCCGCTGCGGCTTGCCCTGGAACTTCTGCAGGTCGAAGCGAAAGGCGATCTCGGCGGCCACGACATTGTCGCCCCACGCCTTCTCGACAGCACGTTGATCTTCTTGTTGCGTGCCTGGATCGAACATCAGCCACTCGGAACAGGGGGATGGTTTGGCGCCTTGCGCGACAAAGGCATTGCGCAGGCTTTGCGCCTGATCCACGAGCGGCCGGGCAATCCCTGGACCATCGCTTCCCTTGCCAGCGGCGCGGCACAGTCTCGAGCCACCTTCGCGCGTCGCTTCGCTCAACTGGTAGGACAGCCGCCGCTATCCTATGTGACCCGGTGGCGGATGAACCTTGCCGCCAGGGCGCTGCGGGAAACGAACCAGAACATCGGCGAGATCGGGCGCGCCGTCGGATATGAATCGGTGCCGTCGTTCTCGCAGGCATTCAAACGATTGACCGGACGATCGCCCGGCCTCTACCGCAGCGACTTTCGCGCATCTGATTGACGAAATTCAAACTGGGACGCCAGCCCGAGGGCCGTCATTCAAGCGTCGGCAGACCGTGAGCCCGACGCGCGATCAGGCAGTCGTCATCGCCCGGCATGCAGGCGCGGCAGACGTCGGGGCGGATGTCGTAGATGCCGCAGGCCGTTGACTTGCCGACCTCGCCGCACAGTGCCGAACAGCGCGCGCCGTCGCAGCGCATACCGGCTTCGTCGGCAGCCACGTATTTTTGCGGGATAAGGTCGAGCTGCGCGTCATCCTCGGTGGAGAAGCGCGGCCATCTGGACGAGTAGGCGCAGCAGGCGCCACAGGTCTGGCAATCGAAGGCAACCGGACCGGCGCCCTCTCGTGGCGACGTAAACTCCTCTGCGACCGCCAGGGCAAGCAGCCTTGGCGCAGATTTCCGGCCGGCATTTTGCTGCAAGGACGCTATTTCTTCTTGGGCTTGCGCGGCGGTGCTTCCGCCGGCGACCTGAACAGATCGGTGCCCGCCTCGGCGGCTTCGCCGGTTTTTGGCGCGGCCGCCGGCTTGGCCGGCTTCACGGCGGCAGCAGGCGCTGCCGGCTGGCCCTTGGCGGAAAACTTGATTGCCATATCAATCCTCGTCAGAGAAACGCGATGATGGCGCATTCGGATTGCGAAGGCGGCCGATGAGCGCCGAAACGGCCGTGATGTTCATTTCTTCGGGCGACCAGTTCCTGGCTTCCTCGATGTGCCGGGGCGCCAGTTCGCGATGCGTGCTGCCGCTGTAGGCAGCATCCGGATAGGTCACGCGCTCGTGCGTCTTGGCGTTTTCCCGGACATATTCGATCAGATAATTGGGGCATTCGGCGCGGCCGCGCACGCCGAGCCGCACCTGAGCATCGCCGTGGACACGCCGGCAGCGCTCAAGCTTTTCGAGCACGCGCCGGACATATTCGACCGGCTTGTCTAGTTCACCCACGACATCGGCGATGGTCGAATCGGCGGCGATCGCCTTTTGAGGCACGCGTTTGGTGGCCATCAGCGTTTGCCTGCGCGTTTCGGCGAGGCCGCGAGCGCAACCGCCGCCGCCATGTCGTCGGCTTCCTTCTCCAGGCGCAATTCGCGCAGCCGCGCGGTCTTGGCTTCGCGGGCCTGGCTGACGGCATCCCGTTCGGAATTGATGCGGTCGAGCGACATCGACTGGGTCCGCGTCTTGCTGAAAATGGATTCGGCCTGGTCGCGGGGTTTTTTTGAAGTTGCGGTCAAGGTCTTTCTCCCGGGTCGGAGCACGCCGCCGAAAAGTGGCGAGACTGGTCTTTCGGCCAGGATCCCGCACAAAGCAATACGGCAGCCGGTTTCAAATTGCTGGAACGTCCTTAGCACGTCCGGGCCGTCGAGCAGCGCTCTTTCGGCGGTCGAAGCGCAAAAATGAAAAAGGCCAGGCACCGCCTGACCTTCCATAAGAGCGCCTGCGCATCCCGAGAGACGCGCAAAGAAACGTTCTTCTCATGCGCATGAGCGGGACTTAACATCCCCGCGATCGTGCGCTGGAATTTGCCATTCACCGGTGCCAGTACATCCGTGGTCACCGGTGAGGCTGAATTCCGTTTTAGGCCGCCTTCAACTGGTCGGCGGACATCTTGCCCGACTTGTTGTCGCGGACCATCTCGTAGCCAAGCTTCTGGCCCTCGACGATGTCGCGCATTCCGGCGCGCTCGACGGCTGAGATGTGGACGAAAACGTCGGCAGAACCGTCGTCAGGCTGAATAAAACCAAAACCCTTGGTGGCGTTGAACCATTTAACTGTGCCTGTGCTCATAACGAACCCTTTCCATGGCAAATATTCGTTCGCCGTCATGCGGATGCACAACAACGTTTGTCTCGACTTTGATGGGGGAAGTTCGCCAAAGGCGCGCCTAGGCACGCGGATAACAAAAGTCGGTCAAACAAATATCGACAAAATTCTTATAGACTTCTTTGCGCGTTGTGTCAATTTTTTTTGATTTGCCACACTCGCGGAGACGCGCGGCGGCGGCCCGCGCCAGCACATCGGACGGCGAAAGCCGGGCTATTGCCCGCCGAAAAAACCAATCAGCCGGGAACCATTTTGGCGCCGGGGCATTTTTTTCGGTGTCGAAAGCCGTTCTCGAAAGAGCGATCTTGAGAAAAGGCGGACGACAAACAGGACGCCCCCCGCGCAGATAAAAGGCACGAGGGGCGTTCCTGTGATGCGACCATTCGCGCCGCTGCACCCTGCCCCTCACAGCATGGCCCGGCTGAGCCCGCCATCCACCGGCAAAGCCACGCCGGTGATATAGGCGGCGTCGTCGCTGGCCAGGAACGCGGCAACCGCGCCGAATTCGGCGGGGGTCCCGTAGCGCTTTGCCGGGATTTCGGCCTGACTCTCGGCGGCGATCACAGCAGCGTCCACACCCCTGTCGGCGGCGTCCATCGCGTCGAACCGCTTCGTCCGGTCCGTCGCAAAACGGCCAGGCAGCAACAGGTTGACGGTGACGCCGTCCGCCGCCACTTCGCCGGCCAGGGTCTTGGCCCAGCCGGCAAGCGACGCGCGCAACGCATTCGAAGCGGTGAGGCCGGGGATCGGCTCGCGGACGGACGTGGAGGAAACGGCGATGATGCGCCCCCAGCGCCGCGCCCGCATGCCTGGCAGGAAAGAAATGGCGATGCGCATCTGGCTCAGCACCATGCTGGTGAACTGCTTCTCCCAGACACTCGCATCGAAGACGCTGGCCGCGAAGGGCGGCGGGCCGCCGCCATTGAGCAGGACGATGTCGATCCGCTGATGCTCGTCCTCGATGGCACGGATCAGCCGGGAGACGCTGTCGTTGTCGGAAAGATCGGCGCTGAAGGTCGAGCAGACGGGGCTGGCGGACTCGATCGCGCACCGCGCCGCATCCAGGGTCTCCTTCCCGCGTCCGACCAGGATGATCTCGGCGCCTTTCGCCGCGAGCGCTTCGGCAACGCCGAAACCGAGGCCCTTGCCTCCGCCGAGAACAAGCGCCTTCCGCCCCTCAAGATTTGCGCTAATCAAGCCAAGTCTCCTCTGGTTTCACTGCGCAGCCTCGGGATCAGGCCCGAGGCCATGCTTTGGGCGTGCATCAGCGAACATGCACAATGGCGTCGGCTTCGACCGGAACATTGGCCGGCAAGCCGGCCATGCCGAGCGAGCAGCGGGCGTGCTCGCCACGCTCGCCGAAAACATGGAGCAGAAATTCGGATGCTCCGTTGCCGACCTCCGAATAGGCCGCAAAGCCGGCCGCCGCGTTCACATAGACGGTCAGCTTGGCGAATCTCACGACGCGGTCGAGATTGCCGTCCAAGTCCTTGTCCAGCCAATAGACGATGTTGGCCGCGCAGAGCCGGGCGGCGTTCCGCGCCGCGGCCAGATCGATCTCTGCGCCGACCTGGCCGATCGCAGCGATCTCCTGCCCGATCTCGGGGATCTGACCGGAGACATAGACGATGTCTGCGACCCGAACCGTCGGCGAGAACGGCAAAGCGGGCCGATCGAGCGACGGCCAGGCGACACCGAACTCCTCAAATCTTTGTCTGTAGGACAAGGTGGCTGCTCCTGTTTTCGTTGGTGCGAGCGGACCTTGAATTCAGATCGGGCTTTCGGGTAGCCTGATAGTGCTGACACAGCTATCAGGAATTCTTATGACTGGTGATATCGACGTCAGGCTGCTGCGCGCCTTCGTCACCGTGGCCGACACGGGAACGGTGAGCCGGGCCGCCGATCGGCTTGCCCGCACCCAGGCGGCGGTGAGCATGCAGCTTCAGCGCCTCGAGGGTGCAGTCGGCGCCGAGCTGCTGCGCCGTTCGCCGCGCGGCGTGACGCTGACCGAGGCCGGCGAGATCCTGCTCGCCTTCGCCCGCAAGGCCATCGCGATCGGCGACGATGCCAGGCGCGAAATAGAAGGCCGCAGGCTGGTCGGCCGTGTCCGGCTGGGCATCGTCGAGGATTTGGCGGTGACGCGGCTGCCGTTGATCATTGCCGAATTCCGCCGCCGGCACCCTTCCGTGGAGATCGAGCTGACATCAGCCAGCAGCAGCGATCTCAGCAAGTCGCTGGGCGAAGGAAAATGCGACATCGTCATGGCCGATCCGGCGCGCTTCACAAAGGCGCCGCGAGGCCATCTGTCACGACAGTTGGTCTGGGCGGCAAGCCGCATGATCGAGATCGATGACGAGGTCGAGCTTCCGCTGATCATCTTCGAAGGCGCCTGCTCCTGGCAGGACAGAATGCTGGCCTCGCTCGCCGAGGCCGGGATCGGCTGGAAGATCGGCTGCCGCGTGTCGACTTTCGCGACGCTGATCTCGGCGCTGAGGGCCGGGCTTGGCATCGGCCTTCTGCTGCAGGAAGGACTACCGCCCGACTGCCAAAGCCTCAACGGACGCTTCAACCTGCCGCCGGCGCCGATGGCGGATTTCGGCGTCTACCTCGCGAGGGACCCGTCGCGGCTGGTCGAGGAGTGTGGCGATTTCCTGCGGGCGGGATTTGAGGCGTAGCGAAAATATCTGACGCCGTTCACCGTTCCTGGTCGGTCGGGCGGATGACGATCTCGTTGACGTTGACGTGTGCCGGCTGGCCCACGGCGTAGAGAATGGCCGCGGCGATGTCCTCGGCGGTCAGCGCCTCCATGGCGGCGAGCCGCTGGTCGAGCCCGGCCTTCGCCGCCGGGTTGGTGACATGGTCGCCGAGTTCGGTGCGCACAAGGCCAGGCTCGATGACGGTGACGCGAACCTTATCGGCATAGACTTCGCGGCGCAGCGATTCGGAAAAGCCAACGACGCCGAACTTGGTTGCGGCATAGCCGCTGGCGCCGGGATTGGCGACGCGGCCGGCGATCGACGAGACATTGACGATGTGACCCTTGGCGGCCCTGAGATGCGGCAGCGCCGCCTTGGTGACGCCCATCAGCGCCAGCAGGTTGAGCTCGATCATGCGGCGCCAGTCGTCGAGCAACGCCTCGGCGGCCGGCGACAGAAGCATCACCCCGGCATTGTTGACGAGGATGTCGAGGCGGCCCCATTCGGTGACAACCTTGTCGACCATGGCGGTGACATCGTCGTTGCTGGTGACGTCGGCCTCGATGCGGAGCGCCGTGCCGCCGGCCTTTTCGATACGTGCGGCCAGCGCTTCGAGACGATCGGCGCGACGTGCGGCAATCGCCACCTTGGCCCCGGCGGCTGCGAGCGCCGCAGCGGTTGCCTCGCCGATGCCCGAGGAGGCGCCGGTGACGAGTGCGACCTTGCCGGCCAGTGCGGAAGAAACAGAAGTCATTGTGAAGTCTCCAAGGCCCCTGCCCGAGCTTCAGATAGGCCGTGGGCCGCAAAGCGGAAGACCGGCTCCTCGGTTGCTCGGCTCTATTCGTCGGGACCGGGCTCCGGCCAAGGCTCTTTCGCCGCCTCGGCATACCAGTGGCGCATCGCCGGTATTGAAAGCACGGCGTCGACATAGGCGCGGGTGTCGGGCGCCAGCGTGCCGCCATAGGTGTCGAAGCGGGTGACGACCGGCGCGTACATGGCGTCGGCCGCGGTGAAACGGCCAAACAGGAACGGGCCGACTTTGCCGTGTTTTTCGCGGCATTCGCGCCATAGCCCTTCGATGCGCGCCCGTTGCGTCTCACCTTCGGCGTCGAGCGGCTTGTAGCCTTTCGGCCGGCGCAAATTCATCGGCCAGCCATAGCGGACCTCGCGAAAGCCGGAATGCATCTCTGTCGCCGCCGAGCGGGCCAGCGCGCGGGCGCCGATGTCGGCCGGCCAAAGCTCTTTCCCGGGAAACAGCTCGGCGAGATATTCAAGGATGGCAAGGGTTTCCCAGACGATCCGGACCTCGCCATTCGGCAGCCGATGGTTCAGCACCGGCACCTGGCCGGTCGGCGATATCCTGGCCAGATTGGCCGCGGTCTCGGGCGTGCGCAGGCGCACAAAACCCTCCTCGAACGGGATCTCCAGGTGCTTCATCGCCAGCCATGGCCTCAGTGACCACGACGAAAAACACTTGTTGCCGATGAAGAGCGTGAATTCAGCCATTGTTCCTCCGGCCCTGTCTGTTCGGGCGTTCTGGTGCACCCTATCCTGTCGGCTTCGCGGCCGGAAGCTATCCCAATCGACGGGCAGAACCCGGAACCTAAGCGATCCGCGACCGTTTCTCCAGGCGAACGGTTCAGGAGATGCGAGATGGTGAACAAGGATCAGGTTGCCGGCGTTGCCAAGCAAGCCAAGGGCTCGGTCAAGCAGACCGCCGGCAAGGCCACCGGCAACAGGCGCACCGAGACCGAAGGCGACGTCGACAAGGCGACCGGCAAGATGCAGAAGGCTTACGGCGACGTGAAGGACAAGGTGAAGAAGGCGCTTTGAGGGTGGCCCTTCGCAAACGAGGAAAAGGCGGCTCGGCCGCCTTTTTTGGCCCTCTCCTGCCCGTCAGAAAGTCAGGCTTTTGCTGTATGCATTGGTGAAGGTGACCTCGCCATGATCTCCGGCGGCTTCGCCCAGCACCACATCCATGCTGTTTCCCGTCACCCGCGCCAACGCAAAGCCGCCCATGAAGGCGGCCTTCGGCTTGAACAAGTCGACCTCGTCACGGTGGTAGATCATCGGCGTCGCGTGCTGGTGGCCATGGAAGATGCCGACGACGTTGTAACCCTTCAGCACAGCCAGCAGCGCCTGCCTGTCGGCTTCGCTCCACCAGTGCGGCGGACCCTTGCCGCCGTCGTCGAAGGTTTTCTCGGCGGCGTCCCATCTTTCGATCGAAAAAGTATCCCAGCCATAATGCTGGAACAGGATGACCGGGCGGCCGTCGCCGGCATAGGTGGCCAGGTCCTGCTTCAGCCATGGCAGGCTGCTGGTGGCGCCATGGCCGGTATCGCCGGCGAAACGGTGCGTCTGGACAAGATGCAGGCCGCCCCAATCCCATGAATAGCAATCGGTCCCGACATCGTAGTCGGTCGCCGGCGCAGGCGGCTTGAAGAACACGCCGGGGCGGTGGTTGATCTCGACGTAGTCGCGCATTTCGCGGCGGTACCAGTCGACATGCGAGCGCGGGCCGTTCTGGTCGAGGTCGTGGTTGCCGAGGCCGACATAGACCGGCATGTGCACGCGGTCAGGGCCGACGCCTTGCTGGTAGCGCTGGCTGAACTGAAGCAGTTGCGTGCCCTCGCTGGGCTGGGTGATCTGGCCGCCGCCATCATCGGTGATGTCGCCGCCAACGACGAGGCCGAGCGGCGTGCCGATGTTGCCCGTCGAGCGCAGGCCGGTGGCAACGCCATCGATTTCAGCCGGCCATTGCCTGTCGCCGACGCCGTTGAGTGCGGCGACATTGCGCAGCAAGGCAGCGTCTGTCTTGCCCTCCTGCTCGCAATGCGGGCTCAATCCGTTTGCCATGCGGCAGGCATGGACATCGGCGATGAACAGAAAAGTGGCGTCGATCGGCGGGATGCGCTGGCCGGTCTGGCCGAAGGCCGGGTGCGAAACGGCGCCGGCCGCGGCAAGGCCCGCTGCCTGCATCAGGAACCTGCGCCGGGAAACCGGCCGGGCGGGAATGCGATACATCATGCGCTAAAATTCAGCACGACGCGGACCGGCAGTCCAGTTGCTCGCAAAGTATGTCGACACGTTCTCCCAGGTCTGGCATTGCTTTCGGCATTCAACTTGCGCGGGCAAAGGAGGACGCCATGAAAGCTACATCCATCGGCATGACAATGGCGATTCTGGCGGTGACGAGCGCAGCGCATGGCGCCGGGTGCATCGACGCCAAATCGGCCAAGGCCGGCTTCATTCTCGAAAGGCCCGGCATCCACAGCGAATTTCGTCCGGCGGCGGGCGGAATGGTGGCGGTTGCCAACAAATACCAGTCGCAATCGCCGCAGTCGCAGTACCTGTTCGGCGGGCTGATCGAAGTGTTTCGCGACAGCAGCACGGGGCAGCTGGCGATGATCCCGTTTTCCGATCTCAGGAAGGTGTTCCCGCTGAAGGCGGGTGCCAAGAGCAAGATCGTATTTGCCCGTCTCGCACCGAACAAGCCGCCGAAGGGCACCGAGACGCTGGAGATCAACGTCAAGGGCAAGGAGACGTTCAGCCTGGGTGATTGCAAATACTCCGTGCTCGCAGTCAAGCAGACGATCAGGAGCGAGGCCGGCGAGACGCGGGACGAATTCATCGCGCTTTACGCACCCGACCTGCAGGCAGTTGTGGCCAGGCGCTATGACGAGGGCACCAGTGCCGAAAGCGTGGTCGGCTACGAGCTGATCAAGCCGCTGCCGAATTAGGAGAGCTCGGCCTCCCCGCCTCGGTCGCGATATCAGCGACTGCGGCCTCTGTCCTGCCAGCGTTAAAGCGCTCTGTGCAGTATCCTGCGACGTCGCCTCGTGACTCCCTGTTCCAATGCCATCAGGCAATCGCGCAGCACGCTTGCGTCCTGCGCGGTCTTGGCCATCGACATGGCGCCGGAATAGGTGGCGACAGCCAGCGACGCGAAGCGCTGCGGATCGATGCCCTGCTCCCGGCCCGCCTGCTGGTCGGCCCTGACCTTGTCGGCGATCGCCTGACGCCAGGTAGAAAAAATGCTGGCAAGGGCAATGCGGAAATCCGGATCGGCAAGCGACAGTTCATGCGCCAGGTTGTTGAGCGGGCAGCCGCGCACGAATCCCTGCTGCTCCAGCTCCGCCGCGATGGCCGCGAACACGGAGCGCACGCCCTCGCGCGCTGAGGGAGCCATCCGCACCGGCGCGATCCATGTCTCTTCTACGGCGGCGGCGACCCGCTCCTCGATCACTGCGAGCGCCAGCGCCTTCTTGGTTGGGAAATGGTGGTGCAGCGCGCCGCCGGTGACGCCCGCCGTCGCCATCAGGTCGCCCATGCTGGACGCATGATAGCCGCGTGCCTGAAACGCCTCCTCGGCGACATCGAGCACCTTTTTGCGCATGCCTTGGGGGTCGTTGGTGCGTTTTTGAGGCCGCGACCTTGGGCGAGCGGATATCTCTGCTGACATCTTCACACGATAGCAGATTGACAAAACAGGACAACCGGTCTGTTTTGTAAAACAGGATGACTGTCCTGTTTTGGAGATCGCGCAATGAACCCGCCTTTGAACGCCCTACCTAATCCCGATCTGCTCGCCTCGCCCGTCGTCGAACTCAGGCAATACACGCTGAAACCCGGCAGGCGCGAGACGCTGATCGGCATCTTCGACAATCACCTGATCGAGGGCCAGGAAACCGCGGGGATGACCATCATCGGCCAGTTCCGCGATCTCGACCGGCCGGATATGTTCGTCTGGCTGCGCGGCTTCGACGGTATGGAAGCGCGGAAAAACGCTCTGACCGCCTTCTATGACGGGCCGGTCTGGACTGCCTGGCGCGACGCCGCCAACGCCACGATGATCGATTCTGACGACGTGCTGCTGCTGAAGCCGGCCTGGCCAGGCGCCGGCCTAGACCTCTCGGGATCACTACGATTACCCCAGGCGGACCTCGAAAAACCGTGCGCAGGCAGCGATTTGCAGGCAATTGTTGTCATCAGGATTCATCATTTGCAACCGGGCCTGGAAGCCCGTTTCGCCAATGACTTCCAGACCGCGGCCCTTCCGGTGCTCGCCGCATTTGGCGCGTCGCCGCTCGCCGCCTTCGTTACCGAGCATGCCGAAAACAGCTTTCCGCGGTTGCCGGTGCGGGCCAGCGAAAACGTCTTCATCAGCATCACCGGTTTCGCCAGCGCCGATGCACATGCCCGCCACGAGGCAGCCTTGGCTGCCTCCCCGGAGTGGCAAGTGTTCGAGCAGAGCGTGCAGTCACGTATGGCCAAGCCGACTGAGACTTTGCGGCTGTCGCCAACCTCACAATCGCTGCTTGGGCGGTGAGACGAGGCGAAGTTTCATACGCTGGGATAGGCAGGCGACTTGACCCGGAGTGCAGGCAGCGCTGCTCTGGGGTTCATGCCGCCGGCGGAAGACGGCAATGCGCGGGAGTGTTGGATGAGACTAGGCGGCAAACGGGCACTGGTCACCGGCGGCTCGGACGGGATCGGGCTGGCAATCGCCGAGGCTTTCTTGCGCGAAGGCGCGGACGTGCTGATCGTCGGCCGCGACGGCAAAAAACTCGACGCCGCCCGCAAGCAGCTCGGGGATAATGTCGACACGCTGTCGGCCGATTTGTCGGCCATTGCCGGCATCGATGCCGTGGTCGAGCATGCCAGGCGCGGCCCACCTGTCGATATCCTCGTCAACAATGCCGGCGTAGCGTTCCTTGTGCCGTTCGAGACCGTCAGCGAGGACCAGTTCCAGCAGTCATTCGCGCTCAACGTCACGGCGGTATTCTTTCTCACCCAACGGCTGTTGCCGCATCTCGCGCCGGGTGCGGCTTCGGTGATCAACATCTCGTCCTATTTCGCGCACAAGATGATCCCGAAGCGGCCGTGCAGCCTCTATTCGCTGTCGAAGGGCGCGCTCAATTCGCTGACCAAGTCGCTCGCCTTCGAGCTCGGGCCGCGCGGCATAAGGGTCAACGCGATCGCGCCCGGCACGGTCGACACAGCGATGCGGCGCAGGTCGATCGAAAACCTGCCTGAGGCCGCGCAAGCCGAGCTCAAGGCCTATGTCGAGCGCAGCTATCCGCTCGGCCGCATCGGCCGGACCAGCGACCTTGCCGGCATCGCGGTCTATCTCGCCAGCGACGAAGCAGCATGGACCAGCGGCGGAATCTTCGCCGTGGATGGAGGATACACGGCGGGGTAAGGTTGCGAGCTCCCCCCTCGAGGGGGAGATGGCCGGCAGGCCAGGAGGGGTCGTCTCGCGTGGAACACCAGCCTGTTCCGTCCGCTATGGGAGTTGCGTCAAGACCTACCGCCTCCCTCTGTCGCCTTCGGCGACATCTCCCTCTCAAGTGGGGAGATTGCCAGCACCTTCAACCGGTTTGCATTCCCGTCACCCGCAATCTCCGCTTGAAGGCATTTGTGCAACGCGATACGCCGTTTGCAAATTGCAAACCGGAGAGACTTCGTGAGCGCGCCAGAGACCAGAACCGAAACCGACACGTTCGGTCCCATCGAGGTCGCCGCCGACCGCTATTGGGGCGCGCAGGCGCAGCGTTCGCTGGCCAATTTCAAGATCGGCTGGGAGAAACAGCCGGCCTCGATCGTTCGGGCGCTGGGCATCGTCAAGCGGGCGGCAGCGGAGGCCAATATGGAGCTGAAGCGGCTCGATCCGGCGATTGGCAAGGCCATTATCGAGGCCTCGCAGGAGGTCATCGACGGCAAGCTGAACGAGCATTTCCCGCTGGTCGTCTGGCAGACCGGCTCAGGCACCCAGTCCAACATGAACGCCAATGAGGTGATTTCCAACCGGGCGATCGAGCTTTTGGGCGGCGTCATGGGATCGAAGAAGCCGGTGCATCCCAACGACCACGTCAACATGAGCCAGTCGTCGAACGACACCTATCCGACGGCCATGCACATCGCCTGCGCCGAGCGCATCACTCACGACCTGCTACCGGCGCTAAGACATTTGCATACGGCACTCGAGGCCAAGACCAGGGCTTTCGCCCACATCGTCAAGATCGGCCGTACCCACACGCAGGACGCGACGCCGCTGACGCTCGGCCAGGAATTCTCGGGCTACGCGGCGCAGGTCGCCTCGTCGGTCAAGCGCATCGAGATGACCCTGCCCGGCCTGCAGGAGCTAGCACAGGGCGGCACCGCGGTCGGCACCGGCCTCAATGCGCCGGTCGGTTTTGCCGAAAAGGTGGCGGCGCGCATCGCCGCGATCACCGGCATCGATTTCGTCACCGCGCCGAACAAGTTCGAGGCGCTGGCCGCCCATGATTCCATGGTCTTCTCGCACGGCGCCATCAATGCCTGCGCGGCGGCGCTGTTCAAGATCGCCAACGACATCCGCCTGCTCGGCTCCGGCCCGCGTTCGGGCCTCGGCGAATTGTCGCTGCCGGAAAACGAACCGGGCTCCTCGATCATGCCGGGCAAGGTCAATCCGACCCAATGCGAGGCGATGACGCAGGTTTGCGTGCAGGTGTTCGGCAACAATGCGGCGATCAGCTTCGCCGGCAGTCAGGGCCATTTCGAGCTCAACGTATACAA
The DNA here is from genome assembly GCF_040318575.1 of Mesorhizobium sp. M1088. Lineage (NCBI taxonomy): Bacteria > Pseudomonadati > Pseudomonadota > Alphaproteobacteria > Hyphomicrobiales > Phyllobacteriaceae > Mesorhizobium > Mesorhizobium sp. M1088. Next base: position 18,601 of record NZ_JAMYMO010000027.1, read on the forward strand.
TCCGCTGATGGCCTATTGTTTCCTGCAATCGGTACAGCTGCTGGCCGACGCTTCCGTGTCGTTCACCGACAATTGCGTCGTCGGCATCGAGGCCCGCGAAGACAACATCAAGGCAGCACTCGACCGTTCGCTGATGCTGGTGACGGCGCTTGCGCCGACGATCGGCTACGACAACGCCGCCAAGATCGCCAAGGCGGCGCACAAGAACGGCACCACGCTGCGCCAGGAAGCGCTGGCCACCGGGCTGGTCAGCGAAGCCGATTATGAGCGGCTGGTGCGGCCGGAGGACATGACGCATCCAGGCTAGGGCGTTGATATGCCTGGATCTCAACACCCATGTTGATCGCGAAAACGTTACCTTGGTGAACAATCCGTAACCAATCTGGCATCTTTGGTGAACAGTCGGCCTGCGCTAACTAGACGGGTATCCCAAGCCGTTTGGCCAAATCCTTCTGGAGAGTTACGCATGTCCACCAACACGTCCGCCAATAATTCGTTTGCCGGTTCCGGCACCGCCGCCGGCGCCTCGGGCACGATCCTGCTCGCCCGCATCCTGCTTTCGGTCATCTTCCTGCTTTCGGGTTTCGGCAAGCTGACGGCGATTGCCGGCACCGCCGGCTATTTCGGCAGCCTTGGCCTGCCGCTGCCGATGGTGACCGCCATTGTCGTCGGCCTTATCGAACTGCTTGGCGGCCTGGCCATCCTCGTCGGCTTCCAGACCCGGATCGTCGGCTGGGTAATGGCGATTTTCACCGTCGCCACCGCGCTGGTCGCCCACACCGGCTGGGCCGATCAGATGCAGATGATCAATTTCATGAAGAACCTCGGCATTGCCGGCGGCTTCCTCGTGCTCGCCTCCTCGGGCCCAGGCGCGTATTCGATCGACGCCAAGCGCGGCTGAAGCAGTCCAGCATTTCCTGAACAAAAGGGGCGCGGAATTTTCCGCGCCCCTTTTTCGTTGTCGTTTGTGCCTGTCGGTCCGCTGACCGGAATTCTGCTAGGATCGGGCTCTTGGCCACCCGGCCGACAACGGAGGTTACCATGCCCCGCAATGCGCTGCTTTTGCTTTCCCGACTGCTGTTCGCCGCACTGTTCGTGCCGTCCGGCTTCCACGCGCTGACCGACATTGCCGGCACGACCGGCTATTTCGCCGGCCTTGGCCTGCCGCTGCCGACGCTGGCTGCCTGGGGCACCGGGCTGTTCGAACTGATCGCCGGGCTGCTCATCCTTGTCGGCTTCAAGACGCCGATCGTGGCGCTGCTGCTCGCCGCCTTTTGCGTCGCGACAGCGTTCATCGGCCACTATGGCCAGGGCGGCGGCGATCCGACGCTGACCTTCATGCATTCGCAGATGCTGATGAAGGACATCGCGATATCAGGCGGTTTTCTGGCGCTGGCGATGGCTGGCGCGGGTGCATGGTCGGCCGACGGCCGGATGGCTGCGGTGGGATCCAGAGGAATTGCTTCAGTCTAGATCCAGCTTTCTCGACCGTCCAATTGTCGAAGTCGGCGCTGCCCCTCATCGCCCTGCCGGGCACTTCTCCCCGTATAGTGACGGGGAGAAGGAAGCTGGCCGAGATCTCGGCACCGTTACTGCAACGCTGGAGGTGAGCGAAATCCTTTGCGAAGGTGCCCTTCTCCCCGTCACTATACGGGGAGAAGATGCCGGCAGGCAGATGAGGGGCGGCGCAGACCTGAAGCGATTGCCTGGCTGAGACACTACTTCACCGACATGCTAGGCCCGCCCTCGACCGCCAGCACCAGCCGACGGTTGGTCACCCTTGCCAGTTGTGCCAGCCGGCCGGCGGGCCGCTCGCCGTAAAGATCGGCCAGCGCTGCCGGCAGCACCAGCGCCAGCACGCCATTGCCGCGGTTTTCCCATTTCAGTCGCGACATGACGCCGGGCATTGCCGCCGTCAGGAGATAGACGACGCGCAGCAGCGCCGCCAAGACGCGGGCGCGCTCGAGATAGCGCGGTGTCGCCAGTCCGCGGATTTCCGGAGCGGCTTCATTGAACACGCCCTCGTGGCGAAACAGGCTGACAAGCGCCAGGAAGGCGCGGCCGGGATGATCGACGCCGATGAAGGAGGCGTGGGCGATGATGTTGAGCGATTGCTTGCCGCGATATTCGGGATGGGCACGCCAGCCGATATCGGCGAGCAGGCAGGCGGCGTGGCGGTAGCGCGCCTCATCCCTGGTCTCGTCGATGCCGAAGGCGGCGAACGCCTTGCCGGTCCACTCGACAAGCTCATGCGCGTGGTCGACCGAGCGCGAGCGCAGGCGGGCAAGCTCTTCCGCCGCCGAGATCAGCGGATCGGCTTTCTGCTCGGCCTTGTCGAGCAGCGAATAGAGAAAGCCCTCGCGCACGCCCAGCGCCGACACGATGATCTTCGACGGCTGCATCGCCGCCATGATCTCCTGCAGCACGATGGCGCCATAGGGCAGCAGCGAGCGGCGGTTCTTGGAGATGCCCTCGATGCCTTTGATCTTGTCGATCTCGGCCTTGGCAACCTGCCGGAGGAAGTTCGCGGCGCTTTCGATGCCGATCTCGTAATGGTGCATGACGCCGAGCGGGTAGTTGGTCATTTCCATGTGCAGCCGGGCGAGGTTTCGCCAGGTGCCGCCGACCGTGTAGAACGCCCTGCCCTGCCCGCCCTTCAGCAATTTCGCCCGCGCCAGTTGCTCGCGCGTGATCCTTGCCGCCTGGGTCAGCGAGTTCTTCGCCATGTCCTGCAGGCGCAAGCCGCCCAACGGCAGCGTGATGCCGTCACCGATCGTCTCACCGTCAATATCGATCAGCTCGAGGCTGCCGCCGCCAAGGTCGCCGGCAATGCCGTTGGCCGGATGGAAACCGGAAATGACGCCGAGCGCCGAATAATGGGCTTCCTCGCGGCCGCTCAGCACCTGGATCTCGGTCTTGAGCACATCCTCGGCGCGGTGGATGAAGTCGGGGCCGTTGACGGCCTCGCGAGCGGCGGCGGTCGCCAGCACATATATGCGCTCGGCGCCGGCCTGGTCGGAGAGCGCGCGGAAGCGGCGGAACTCTTCCATCGAGCGCGTCACCGCCTCGGGATCGAGCTTTCCGGTCGAAACGATGCCGCGGCCGAGGCCGGCCAGCATCTTTTCGTTGAACAGCAAGGTCGGCGAGCGCGCCAGTCCTTCATAGATGACAAGACGGATCGAGTTCGATCCGATATCGATGATGGACAGCGGTCGGCGGTCCTGAAGCCGGCCCTGGGACGCTGAAATCATCAGCCCGTCGCTGCGTTCTGTTTCTTGCGGCGCTTGAACTGCGCGATGCGCTTGGGCGCATGCGACTTCAACGCATCGCCCCGTCCGGACAGGCTCGGATTGGTCATGAAATATTCCTGCGCGTTGAACGGTTCCTCGCCCTCCTCCAGCACAACGCGCCGGGAGGTTCCGTCAGCCAATACGTCGAAACTTTGCTGGTTGTCCATGATGTTGCCGAGCATGATCTGGCCGAGCACCTGCTCATGCACAGTTGGATTGGTGATCGGCACCATGGTCTCGACGCGGCGGTCGAGATTGCGCGGCATCAGATCGGCCGAGGAGATATAGACGATCGCCCCGTCCGAGGGCAGGCCGTGGCCGTTGCCGAAGCAATAGATGCGGCTGTGCTCGAGGAAACGGCCGACGATCGACTTCACCCTAATGTTCTCCGATAGGCCGGGCACCTGCGGTCTCAGGCAGCAGATGCCGCGCACGACGAGATCGATCTCGACGCCGGCGCGGCTGGCATCGTAGAGCGCATCGATGACGATCGGGTCGACCAAGGCGTTCATCTTCATCCAGATGCGGGCCGGCCTGCCCTCCAGCGCGTGGCTGATCTCATCCGAAATGTGCTGGAGGATGCGGTCGCGCAGCGTAAACGGCGAGATGGCCAGCCGCATCTGCTCGGCCGGCTCGGCATAGCCGGTGATGAAGTTGAACAGCTGGGCGACATCGCGCGCGATCGTCGGATCGGTGGTGAAGAAGGACAGGTCGGTGTAGATGCGTGCCGTGACCGGGTGGTAGTTGCCGGTGCCCAGATGCACGTAATTGCGCAGCCTGCCATCCTCGCGGCGCACCACCAGCGACATCTTTGCGTGGGTCTTCAGTTCGAGAAAGCCGAAGACGACCTGGACGCCGGCGCGCTCGAGGTCGCGGGCCCAGCGGATGTTGGCTTCCTCGTCGAAACGCGCCTTGAGCTCGACTAGCGCGGTCACCGACTTGCCGGCCTCGGCGGCGTCGACCAAAGCGCGTACGATCGGGCTGTCGTTGGAGGTGCGATAGAGCGTCTGCTTGATCGCCACCACTTCCGGGTCGGCCATTGCCTGGCGCAGGAACTGCACCACCACGTCGAAAGATTCGTAAGGATGGTGGACGATGATGTCCTTCTCGCGGATCGCCGCAAAACAATCGCCGCCATGCTCGCGGATGCGCTCGGGAAAGCGGGGATTGTAGGGGGTGAATTTCAGATCGTCGCGGGCGACGGCGACGATCTCCGAGATCTGGCTGAGCGCCAGCGGACCGGTGAGCACGCTGATCCGGCTTGCCGAAACGCCAAGCTCGCCGGCGACGAAGTCGCGCAATTCGGGCGGCATCAGCCGGTCGAACTCGATCCGGATGACCGAGCCGCGGCGTCGCCGCTTCAGCGCCGTCTCGAACAGCCGCACCAGATCCTCTGATTCTTCCTCGACCTCGATATCGCTGTCGCGGATGATGCGGAATGTGCCGGAGCCCTTGACCTCATAGCCGGGGAACAGCTTGCCGATATAGAGACTGACCGCCTCTTCGAGTGGAATGAAGCGGACATGATGCTTGCGATCCGGCAAACGGATGAAGCGCCTCAGCGCCACCGGCAGGCGCAGAAGCGCGCTCATTTCCTCGCCGTTCTTGCGATGGCGCAATTGCAGCGCCATCGAGAAACCGAGATTGGGAATGAACGGAAACGGATGCGCCGGGTCGATCGACAGCGGCGTCAGGACCGGAAATACCTGCTCCTGGAAATGGTCCTCGAGCCAGGTCTTCTCGTCCTTGGTCAGCGCATCGCGGGTGATGCTTTCGATGCCTTGTTTGTCGAGCAGCAGCATCAGCGCCGAAAGGCTGTTCTGCTGGTCCTCCTGCAGGCGCTCGACCTCGCGCAGCAATTGTTCGAGCTGCTGCTCGGGAGTGCGCCCATCCGGGCTCTTCAGCACGATGCCTTCGCGCACCTGGCCGGCAAGACCGGCGACGCGGACCATGAAGAACTCGTCGAGGTTGGCGGCCGATATCGACAGGAAGCGAACACGCTCGAGCAGCGGATGGTTGGCGTTCAGCGACTCTTCGAGCACGCGCCGGTTGAATTGCAGCCAGGAAAACTCGCGGTTGACGAAGCGGTCGGGATTGCCGCCTTCGCGGCTCGCCGCCTCGACGGTGATGAATTCGTTCTGCACCGGCTTCAGTTCGTTCATGGTTTCCGCTCTTCCCACACCGTTCGACGACCATAGCCTTAACCGGCTTAACTTATCCTCTGACAGGCTTTTGCGACAGTTTCATTTCATCGATCTTGCAAAGAGACGGGTTATGATCCAGATGCAATCGACAAGATCAGGAGACGACGATGGCAGGCGGTTCCATTCCCCATTTCCAGAACGATGCGGGCTATCCGGCAATCGACATCGGCGTCAAGGAATTCATGTGCACCGGCGCCAATCCGCCTTTCGACCATCCGCATGTATTTCTCGACATGGGCGACGACAATGAAAAGGTCTGCCCCTATTGCTCGACGCTCTATCGCTATTCGCCGAAACTGAAGGCATTGGAAACGCAGCCGCCGGGCTGCCTCTATATCGACCAGGCCGCCTGATTCTTCCGCGACAAGCCTGATGCAGGAAACGCAGTCCCGGCAGGTGGTCATCGCCGGGGCGGGCGTCGCCGGGCTGACCGCGGCACTGGCCTTCGCCGAGCGCGGCTATCGGGTAAAACTGTTCGAACAGGCGCAGCACCTCGAGGCTGCCGGCGCCGGTATCCAGCTTTCGCCCAACGCGACGCGCATCCTACGGCAGCTCGGCGTACTCGATCGGCTGCTGCCGACGTCGGTGCGCCCGGAGGCGGTCGTGCTCAAGGATGCCGCCACGCTGCGCAAGCTGGCGCGCGTACCGCTTGGCCAGGCGGCCGAAACGCGCTGGGGAGCGCCCTATCTCGTTGCCCACCGCGCGGATCTGCAGTCAGCGCTGATGCAGCGAGTTTCGGAGCAGCCCGGTATCGATCTGATCGCCGGCGCGCGGGTGACCGACATCGCAGCCGGATCGAAAGGTGTTACCGTCACTGCATCGGCTGATGGCGACACGGTCGAGGCTGGCTGTCTTTTGATCGGCGCCGATGGCGTCTGGTCGTCGGTGCGAGAAACGCTTGCCCGCAACGCAGCCGATTTCCGGAGAAGCCGGTTTTCTGGCGAGCTTGCCTGGCGCGCCACGGTGGCCGCGGACAGCCTTGCCGGACAAGCCTTCAGGGCGATCGGTGCGCCCGATTGCGTTACCGCATTCCTCCATCCAGGCTTCCATATGGTCGCCTATCCGGTCAGCCGTGGCACTGTCTTCAACCTCGCGGCCTTCACCAAGGGCGAGCGCATCGCCGAAGGCTGGTCGGGGTATGCCGACCCCGCCAGCCTCGCCAGCGCCATGCGCGGTACCGCGCCGGCGCTGGTTCGCCTGGCGAACGAGGCGGCGCCGTGGACGGCATGGCCGATCCACATTGTCGAGCAGCGGCGGTGGACGACGCCGCAAGGCATCGCGCTGATCGGCGATGCGGCGCACGCGATGACGCCGTTTGCCGCACAGGGCGCGGCGATGGCGATCGAAGACGCGGTAACCCTTGCCGGCTTCGTTGCGGCCTCCACAGCCGATCTTGAGGGGGCGCTTGCCGCCTGGGAACAGGCGCGGCGGCCGCGCGTCGCCCAGGTCGCCCGCCGCGGCGCCGTCAATCGCCTCGCCTGGCATGCGGCCGGGCCGGTGGCGATGGCCCGCAACCTGTTCCTGGCGATGCGCTCGCCCGAAAAACTCGCCGCCGATCTCGACTGGCTCTACGGCTGGCGGGCGTAGGACGTTCGGCGGTCCTAAGTCGCCCGGTCAATTGTAAAGCCGCATCGACAGGCCGAGCGATGCCGGCAGCGGGTTCCACCAGCCGGTGCGCAGCCCGGCGGTGCGCAGTGCCGCCGCCGCCCAGGTGTTGCAGCCGACCAGCGCGTTGAAACGGCCATTGCCTTCGAAGAAACGATCGAAACGGGAATACGCCGCATTCTCGATCGGCATGGCCCCGCTCGGTCCCTGCCGGAAGCTTCCCGCAATGTAATCGAGCAGCGCCGTAAACCGCTCCTCGCCGATGTCGAAGCCGGCGACGTCGGGATGCGGCTCGGCGATTTCGCCTGAAATGTCGACATGCATCACCGAGGCATCGACGGTCAGCGCCTTCATCACCGGCACTGCCTTCAGTTCCGACCAGGTCGGCGTCTCGAGATAGAAGGCGCGGCCGCCCCAGCCGAAGACGATGTAGCGGACCTCCGCCACGTCTGCTGGAATGCCGGCATCGACCAGGAAATGGAAGCGCCGGCGCACATCGTCGTCGACCGGGATGGCGATGTCGGTGTGGATCGGATTTTTCAGCACCAGGATGCGGTGGCTTGAGCCGATCGGATCGGCAACTGCCGCCGGCCAGAGCGGGCGCGGCAGCAGTGTGCCCAATGCCACCGCAAGGACTGCTGCAACGACCAGCAGGCCAAGAAAACGGGCAAGCTTCTTCATGGGAAAGGCATAGAACAAGCAATGCTCAAGGTGAAGCCCCTCCGAAAGTTGCACAGCTGACTTAGAGCTTGACGCGTATCCTCCCCGGGAGGATACGCTGAGGCATGTCAGATCACCTCCACGCCTCGCATCCTTCCATCATAAAGCGCCTGAAGCGCGCGCAAGGCCACCTTGCGGCGGTGCTGGCGATGATCGAGGCGCATCGCCCTTGCGTTGACTTGGCGCAGCAGCTTCATGCCGTCGAAAGGGCCATCAGCAGCGCCAAGCGCGAGCTGATCAACGATCACATCGAGCATTGCCTGACCGACAGCGTCGAAACCGGCGGCAACTCGCTGGCGGAACTCAAGCAGCTGGCGAAATATCTATGAATGCCATCGTAGCCCGCATTCTGGACTGGCTCGGGTTCGGCTCGCACGCCGCACATCATCACGGCGATCACGGTCCGCACGGTCACAGCCATGGCGTCATCGACGCGACAATTGCCACCACCGACCGGGGCATCTGGGCAATCAAATGGTCGTTCGTGATCCTGGCCATCACCGCGGCATTGCAGATGGTCGTGGTTGCGTTGTCGGGGAGCGTGGCATTGCTGGCCGACACGATCCATAACATCGGCGACGCGACCACGGCGATCCCGCTCTGGATTGCGTTCGTTCTGGCGCGGCGCAAGCCGTCGCGGATCTTCACGTATGGCTTGGGCCGGGTCGAGGATCTGGCCGGCATCATCATCGTGCTCATCATCCTGTTCAGCGCTGTAGTCGCTGCCTACCAAGCCATCGACAGGCTGATCAATCCACAAGCGGTGACACACCTGGGCTGGCTGACTGCGGCGGGCATTGTCGGCTTCCTCGGCAACGAGGCGGTTGCCGTGTTCCGTATCCGCGTCGGCCGCGAAATCAACAGCGCGGCACTGATTGCCGACGGCTACCACGCCCGCACAGATGGACTTACCAGCCTTGCCGTGGTCATCGGAGCCATCGGCGTCTGGTTTGGCTTTTCCTTGGCCGATCCGATCGTCGGCCTGCTGATCACGATTGCGATCTTCGGTATCGTCTGGCAATCGGCCCGCTCGGTGCTGACCCGCATGCTGGATGGAATCGAACCCGGTGTGATAGACGAAATCCGACATGCCGCCGAGCATGTTCCGGGCGCGCGCATTGTCGATGCCAAGGCGCGCTGGATCGGTCATAGATTGCACGCCGACATCGCAATTGCCGCGGACGAAACCCTGCCGCTGTCGGCGGCCAACAAGATCGCCGCAGCGCTGAAGGACGAACTATCCCAGCATATGCCCGCCCTGGCTGAGGCGAATGTGCGGTTTTCAACGGAACGTGGAGAGAACGGCCATCCTCACGAGCACACGCATGACCACGGCCACATGCACTGACGCTCGCCGATTTTCTGCTAGTCTTGTCCGATGTTCCAGACGCTCGTCGAATTTCAGCGCACGATCTATCTGACGCTCGGCGAACAGATCAAACTGCTTGCGGCCGGAGGCAATTGGCTGGCGTTCATGGCCTTCCTGCCGATGGGCGTCGTGTTCGGGGCTGCCCATGCGCTGACGCCGGGGCACAGCAAGGCCGTCCTGGCGACTCATCTTGCCGGTTCGGATGCGAAGGTCTCGCGTGGTCTGCTCGTATCTATCACGCTATCGTTCACGCATGTGACGATTGCCGTTCTGATTGCGGCTCTCTCGCTGCCACTGGTCTCAATAGCATTGGGCAGCGTCGGCCGCGCTCCGCTTCTGGAGCACACCAGTCGCGGGCTGCTCGGCCTCATTGGCATCTGGACGCTCTGGCGCGCTTTGAGCCACAGCCATCACCACAGGCACGAGGGCGAGGCTGTCGGCGTCATGGCAGGCCTGATCCCATGTCCGCTTACGCTTTTCGCGATGACTTTCGCGATGTCCAGGGGTGTTCCGGCAGCGGGCGTCCTGTTTGCCATCACAATGATGGTCGGCGTGGCGCTGACGCTGTCCTGCGTCGCCGTGTTGTCGATCGTGTTTCGGGAACGGCTTGTTCAGTTTTTCGCGCGCCAGCCACGGCTGTTCGAAACCATCTCCCGGGCCATCGAGGGCGCCGCCGGTCTCGCCCTTGCCGGCGTCGCTGTCTGGCAGATCACCTCAGCTTGAGAGAAAATTTGGCCCCAGCCACTGCATGGCGTCCGGGCCGGTGCACCGGCTGGAACGAGCCTAGGCGACGCCGGTCATGTCACATCGATCACGACCATCAGTCCGCCGCCGCCCTTCTCCTCGACATTGTTGTTCGTGGTGTGATGCGGGATGTGGCAATGGATCAGCCATTTGCCCGGACGCTGCGCCTTCCAGATCACGTCGTAGCGCTGACCCGGCCCGACGTTGATCGTGTCGGCAAGGAAACGACCCGAAGCGGGGACCGTCTCGCCGTCGCGGGCAACGACCTCGAACGGTCCGCCATGGATATGCATCGGATGGATGAAGCCGTTGTTGGTGCCGATGAACCGCACCTTGAGCGTCTCGCCGACCTTCATCGGGATCGTCTCGGTCGAGGGATAGGCCTTGCCGTTGATGGTGAAGAAATTCGGCATGCCGCCATCCATCGGCATCGACGGGTAGGTCAGCCCTTCCCGCACCAGCCATTCCTGAAGCTCGATGACGTAATCATGGTCGGCCGCGACCTCGTCGGCGGGATTGGCGGGATCGATGATCAGCGCACCGTAGAGGCCGAGCGCCTGGGTCCGGTCCGGCTTGGCATGAGGGTGATAGAAATAGGTTCCGTGCTGGGTCGCGGTGAATTCGTATGAATAGGATTGCCCGGGCTCGATCGGCGGCTGCGTGATCTCGGCCGGCCCATCCATCTGGTTCGGCAGGATCAAGCCATGCCAATGCACCGTCGTTTCCTCAGGCAGGCCGTTGGTGACGTTGATCCTGACCCGATCGCCCTGGCGAATATGAATTCGCGGACCGGGAATCTGGCCGTTATAGGCATAGGCGTCGACCGCGACGTCCGGCAGGATCTGCCAGCGGACCACTGAAGGCCTGAGCTCGAACACCTTGATGCCGTTCTCCATCCGAAACGGCAGTTCCTGGTCGCCCCTTGCCGTCAGGCCATAAGAGGCGGCCACGAGGCGTGGATCGGTAGCCGCCATGTCGCGCATTGTATCGGCTGGCGTGTCGCGATCCATGATCATGCCTCGCGGCATGATCACCCCGCCGACATCGCGTGCCGACAGCGTCAGGTTCAGCCAGTTCGCCGGCGCGACCATGCCGATGGCGAGCGCCAGCAGGGAGACGGCACCCAGGGCAGCGACCTGCGGCGTCGTGGCATCCGTCTCCATGTGATGGCCGCCGCCTTTGCCTTTGTGGGAAACCATATCGTGGTGCTGCCCGCGATGGCCGCTGGCGTCGGCCTGCTGCATTTGTATCTGCGCATGTTGCCTCGTGGCAGGCTGCTCCCGGACATCGATGCCGGCTGCCTGCGCACGCTGCGTCATCAGCCCATGCTTCAGCCCCCGGGCGACCAGCCAGACATTGGCCGGATAGGCAAGCGCAAAACCGGCGATGACGCCGATCGACATCACGCCCCAGAACAGCAGCTCCGTCGGTTCCATCGCGCGCATGTCGCGGCCCATCATCAGGAAGCTCATGACCGGCGCCATGCCGGCCATCATGAAGTTCATGGAGATGAACTCGGGCAGGAAGCTCTTGCGTACGTTTTCCCAATAGGTGCCGCCCATCATCGATTTCATGAACAGCGACTGGAAGATGAACAGGCCGAAGGCAAAGCCGGCGAGATATTCGACGATCAGGTCGATCCACATCGGCAGGCCGAGCGCCGCCGTGACGGCGGCGGCAAGAATGATGCCGGTGGCATCGCCGGCGACGCAGTGGATGGTGGAGCCGACGCCCTGCTTCCAGAGCGGCCGGGTGAAGAGTTCATGATCGCCCGGCCGGGGCTCCTTGTCGGCGAGCACGTAGAGCAGCAAGCCGAGCGGACCCATATAGAGGGTGACCAGGATGAAGCCCCATTTCATCACCACCGGCTCGGGATTGTTGCGATATTGGTCGAAGCCGACGTAAAGCGTCGAAGCCAGCGCCAGCGCGAACCAGACGACGAGGAAATAATCGATCGGTTGGATGAGCATCAGGATGAACCCGTGACCTGCCGCCGCACGCGCCCACGCGGCTCGTTATACAACTCCCAATGGCAATGAACGCAGCCGGCGCGCTTATGATCCGTGCCGGCGCTAGTTACCAGGTTGCAACGTGACCACTCGAACGGCCTGAAGCACGCTTGCTATCTTCTCGCGTAGCGCACGGTCAGCGCTCGCCGAATACGCGCGAAGCCAGCAAGACAGAGAGGCGTGATCCGCCGGTCTTGTCCCGAACCGGAGTAAGGATCAGTGCAGGATCTGCGACAGGAACAGCTTCGTGCGCTCATGGCGCGGGTGGTCGAAGAACTCGGCCGGCGTGTTCTGCTCGACGATCTGACCCTGATCCATGAAGATCACCCGATTGGCGACTTTGCGCGCAAAGCCCATTTCGTGGGTGACGCAGAGCATGGTCATGCCTTCCTCGGCCAGCCCGACCATCGTCTCCAGCACTTCCTTGATCATTTCCGGATCGAGAGCCGAGGTCGGCTCATCGAACAGCATGATGCGCGGGTTCATGCACAGCGAGCGGGCGATCGCCACGCGCTGTTGCTGCCCGCCGGAAAGCTGGCCGGGATATTTGTTGGCCTGTTCCGGGATCTTGACGCGCTTGAGGAAATGCATGGCGATTTCCTCGGCCTGTTTCCGCGGCATCTTGCGCACCCAGATCGGCGCCAGCGTGCAATTTTCCAGAATGGTCAGATGCGGGAACAGGTTGAAGTGCTGGAACACCATGCCGACCTCGCGACGCACCTCGTCGATCTTCTTCAGATCGTTGGTCAGTTCCTTGCCGTCGACTATGATCTTGCCCTTCTGGTGTTCCTCCAGCCGGTTGATGCAGCGGATCATCGTCGATTTGCCGGAGCCCGACGGGCCGCAGATGACGATCCGCTCGCCGCGCATCACCTTTAGATTGATGTCCTTCAGCACATGGAATTCGCCGTACCATTTGTGCATGGCGATGATGTCGATGGCGACATCGGTGGTGGAAATGTGCATCTTGGCGGCATTGACCTTGATCTCTTCCGCGCTGACGGCGTTTTCTATGGCCATGACAAGGTCCCCTTTTTAGCGTTTGTGGCCGGTGTCGAGACGGCGTTCCGTGTACATTGAATAGCGCGACATGCCGAAGCAGAACAGCCAGAAGATGAACGCCGCGAACACCAGGCCGGATCTGGCCGTCTGTGGCGTCGCCCAATTCGCGTCGGAGAAGTTCTGCTTGACGATGCCGAGGAGGTCGAACATGGAGATGACGATGACCAGGCTGGTGTCCTTGAACATGCCGATGAAGGTGTTGACGATGCCGGGAATGACCAGCTTCAGCGCCTGCGGCATGACGACCAGGCCCATCTTCTGCCAGTAGCTGAGACCGAGCGAATCGGCGCCCTCATACTGGCCTTTGGGGATCGCCTGCAGGCCGCCGCGCACCACTTCGGCCATGTAGGCGGCGGCAAACAGCGACACGCCGATCAGCGCGCGCAGGAACTTGTCGAAGCTGACGCCGGCCGGCAGGAACAGCGGCAGCATCACGCTGGCAAAGAACAGCACCGTAATCAGCGGGATGCCGCGTACCGTCTCGATGAAGATCACGCACAGCAGCTTGACTATCGGCATGTTCGAGCGCCGGCCAAGCGCCAGCACGATGCCGATCGGCAGCGACACGGCAATGCCGACGAACGACAGGCTGAGCGTCACCAGCAGTCCACCCCAACGCGACGTCTCGACATGCGGCAGGCCGAACATGCCGCCGACCAGCAGAACGAAGGCGACGACCGGCAGTACAAAAAAGAGAAGAATGGCATTCAGCCCCTTGCGCGGTATGCGCGGAATGAGCAACGGCACCAGCAGTGCCACGAACAGGATGGCCACCACGATCGGCCGCCAACGCTCCTCGATAGGATAGGTGCCGAACATGAACTGGCCGAACTTGGCGTTGACGAATGCCCAGCAAGCACCGGTCCAGCCATCCGGCTGGATGCCGCCTTGCGCCACGGTGGCGCAGACCGAGCGGTCCGGTCCAGTCCACTGGGCGTTGATGAAGGCCCAATTGATGATTTGGGGCAGGATCACAGCGACCAGCGCAATGCCAACGATGGTGAGAATGGTGTCGCCCGTGGTGGCAATCAGGTTCTTGCGGATCCAGGCGGTGAGGCCACGCTCGCTCGACGGCGCCGGTTGGGCCAGCGCCATCTCCGTCCGCACCCAGGACATGTCGTGTTCCTGCATGGCCCTACCTCTCCACCAGCGCCATCCTGGCATTGACGACGTTCATGATCGCCGACGTGATCAGGCTGAGCGCGAGATAGACAGCCATCATGATCACCACGCCTTCAACCGCCTGCCCGGTCTGGTTCAAGACAGTGCCGGCAGTCGCCGTCAGGTCCGGATAGCCGATGGCGATGGCGAGTGAAGAGTTCTTGGTCAAGTTCAGATACTGGCTGGTCAGCGGCGGAATAACGATGCGCATCGCCTGCGGCACGACGACAAGCCTGAGGATCGATCCCGAGCGCAGCCCGAGTGCCGCGGCCGCCTCGGTCTGGCCCGTGCTGACGCCCCTGATGCCGGCGCGCACGATCTCGGCGATGAAGGCGGCCGTATAGCAGGACAACGCCAGATAGAGTGACAGGAACTCCGGTCTTACCTGAAAGCCACCGACCAGGTTGAAAGTCGATTGTTTCGGGAATTCGAAGGTCAGAGGAAAGCCGCTCAGCGCGTAGGCCAGCAGCGGCAGGCCGACGATCAACGCTATGGATGTCCAGAGCACCGGGAACGGCTGGCCCGTCGCCATCTGCCGCTGCCGCGCCTTGCGGGCGACGAACCAGGCCATGGCAAGGGCGAGGAGCAGGGCGACCAGGATCAGCCAGGAGCCCTCGCCCCAGACAGCGCGCGGAAAATAGAAGCCGCGCTGGTTGAGAAAGGAGCCGAACGGCAAATTGATGCTCTCGCGCGGCGGCGGCAGCACGGCGAGCACGCCGGAATACCAGAAGAAGATGACCAGCAGCGGCGGGATGTTGCGGAAGACCTCGACATAGACCGTGCAGATCTTCCTGATCAGCCAGTTGCGCGAAAGCCGGCCGATGCCGACGATGAAACCGATAATGGTGGCGGTGATGATGCCGACGACGGCAACGATCACGGTGTTGATGAAGCCAACCAGGATGGCTCGGAAATAGGTCGAATCCGACGAATATGCGATCGCGCTTTCGCTGATGTCGAAGCCGGCGCGGCCCCTGAGGAAGCCAAAGCCGGAAGCGATGTGCAAGCGCGTCAGATTGACGATGACGTTGTGGGTAACCCACCAGACCCCCGCTACCAGCAGGACGAGGACCAGCGCTTGAAAGAATATTCCGCGGACACGAGGATCATTGATGAAGGAACCGCGGCTTGGCTCCTCGCGAAGAACTTCCTGCGACGCCATTCGACAGTCCCCTGGAAAGAGAGACCGGAAGGCAGACGATCTGCCTTCCGGATCCATTTTCGATCAGCGGATCGGCGGAGCGTACTGCAGGCCACCCTTGGTCCACAGCGCGTTGATGCCGCGCGCGATCTTCAGCGGGCTGCCCGAGCCGACATTACGCTCGAACATCTCGCCGTAATTGCCGACGGCCTTGACGATGTTGACGACCCAGTCGTTAGAGACGCCGAGATCGGTGCCGATCTTGGTGTCGGCTTCCTGGCCGAGCACGCGCTTGATCTCTGGACTGTCCGAGTTCTTCATCTCGTCGACATTGGCCTTGGTGATGCCGAGTTCCTCGGCGTCGAGCAACGCGAAATAGGTCCACTTGACGATGTGGTACCATTGGTCGTCGCCCTGGCGTACGGCCGGCCCAAGCGGTTCCTTGGAGATGATCTCGGGCAACACGACGTGGTCGGCCGGCGCACCGAGCGTCAGGCGGATGCCATAGAGGCCCGACTGGTCGGTGGTGTATACGTCGCAGCGGCCGGCGTCATAGGCGGCGTTAACCTCTTCCAGCTTTTCGAAGACGACAGGATTGTACTCCATCTTGTTCGACTTGAAATAGTCGGCAAGGTTGAGCTCGGTCGTGGTGCCGCTCTGCACGCAGACCGCCGCGCCCGAAAGCTGCAGCGCCGAGTTCACGCCCGGTAGCTTCTTGGCGTTGATCATGAAGCCCTGGCCGTCGTAATAAGTCGTGCCGATGAAGTTCAGGCCGAGTGCGGTGTCGCGATTGATGGTCCAGGTGGTATTGCGCGACAGGATGTCGATCTCGCCCGACTGCAGAGCGGTAAACCGCTCCTTGGCGCTGAGCGGCGTAAACTTCACCTTGGTGCCATCGCCGAACACGGCGGCTGCCACAGCGCGACAGAAGTCCGCGTCGATGCCTTGCCACTCACCCTTGTCGTCCGGCGCCGAGAAGCCGGCCAGACCGGTCGAGACGCCGCATTGGATGAAGCCCTTCGCTTTGACATCGTCGAGCGTGGCCGCCGAAGCCGCCGAAGCCGCGAATCCAAACGCGGCGGCGCCCAAAACGCCGATTGCAATGTGTTTCATGACCCACAGACCCTTTTCTGTTTTTTCCAGGCGAACCTGACTTTTTCCCGTGTGAACGCAGCTATGTATCCCGGCCCATTACCGGAATCCCGCATCGTAACCGACGCGCTGCCTCCCATTCACGAACAACATCGAAGGCGATTATTCCTGTGAGGTCAAGGGAAATGACCAAATCCGAAAGACTTTGAAAACCAACTGCCTGAAATGCCTGAAATTGCAGACAAACGCGCTCGCAAATCGGCCAGCGCGCCAATAAAGCCGGCAAAGTCCGACCATGAGTTGCCAAGCGCACTTGGCAGCCTTCCCGCAGGTCCACGGCTCGTTGCTGAATTGGCATATTCAAGACCTTGGCCTGGCGAGTGCGGTGCGGTTGCGCGGCCAATGCCGCCGCACTATGGCTAACGACCAACCCATGGGACGAAAAGCAATGGCAAAAGACGACAGCGAGATGGGCGTCAACACACGGCTCGCCCATTCCGGCAACAACCCGCATGACTATTTCGGCTTCGTCAATCCGCCGGTGGTGCATGCCTCGACCGTGCTCTATCCCAATGCGGCGGCGATGGCTTCACGCAGCCAGAGATACACCTACGGCACGCGCGGCACGCCGACCACCGATGCGCTGAACAGCGCGATCGATGCGCTGGAAGGTTCGGCAGGCACGGTCGCGGTGCCGTCCGGCCTGGCGGCCGTGGTGCTGCCGCTGCTCGCCTTCCTGTCGGCCGGCGATCATCTGCTGATCGTCGATTCCGTTTATCATCCGACCCGCAACTTCGCCGACACGATGCTGAAGCGGCTGGGCATCGAGGTCGAGTATTACGAACCGCGCATCGGCGCCGGCATCGCGGCGCTGATCAAGCCCAACACCAAGGTGGTGTTCACCGAATCGCCGGCCTCCAACACTTTCGAGGTGCAGGACATACCGGCCATCGCCAAGGCAGCGCATGCCGCCGGCGCCATCGTCATGATGGACAACACCTGGGCGACGCCGCTCTACTTTCGCCCTCTCGACCATGGCGTCGACATCTCGATCCACGCGGCGACGAAATACCCGGCCGGCCATTCCGACGTGCTGCTCGGCACGGTGTCGGCCAATGCGGACTGCTGGAAGCAGCTTTTCGAGACGTTCAACACGATGGGCTGCTGCGCCGGGCCTGACGACGTCTACCAGGTGCTGCGCGGCCTGCGCACGATGGGTGTGCGGCTGGAGCATCATCAAAAGAGCGCGCTTTCCCTCGCCGGCTGGCTCGAGGGTCAGCCGGGCGTAGCGCAGGTGCTGCATCCCGGGCTGCCCAGTCATCCCGACCACGCCATGTGGAAGCGCGATTTTTGCGGATCGAGCGGCATCTTCTCGATCGTTCTCGCGGGCGGCGGACAGAAGCAGCAGCACGCCTTCCTCGACGCGTTGAAGTTTTTCGGCCTCGGCTATTCCTGGGGCGGCTATGAGAGCCTTGCCGTGCCGGTATTCCTTGGCGACCGCACAATCGCCAAGGGCCCGTATGACGGGCCGCTGGTGCGCTTGCAGATCGGGCTCGAGGATGTCGAGGATTTGAAGGCCGACCTGGCGCGCGGGCTGGCGGCGGCCGCACAGGCCTGAGCCAGCACCTTTCCAGGCTGAGTCAGGAAATCGGCGTAACAGCTTGGAAAAATTGCGATCCTGAGTGATGTCATAGCGACCGATCAGCCGATGACACGGCGTCTACAAAATAGAGACGCCGGTGTGGTGGAGGCGTTAGAATAGCCTCTGCCGGCGCTTGAAACGGATCGAGGCCGGCCGGCGGATCGGTCGGGAACCTTTTGTCGGCCGATTCATCCAATGTCCGATGAGAAGCCTATCAGGAGATCGGCCATGCCTGCTGCGTTGACGGCAACGCCCGCCGCTTCCGGCGACATGCAGCTTGTCGGCCGCGCGCTGGCACGTGATAGCGATGCATTCCGCACCATCATCAAGACGCACAACCAAAGGCTCTACCGCATCGCCCGAGGCGTCGTACGTAACGACAGCGAGGCCGAGGACATCGTCCAGGAGGCCTATGTCAGTGCCTTTGCCCATCTCGAGTCCTTTCGCGGCGATGCCTCGCTCGCCACGTGGCTATCGCGTATCGTCATCAACGAAGCGCTCGGCCGTTTGCGCAAAAGGCGGCGAATGGTAGCGATGCCTGAAAACCCGCAAGCCGAAATCATCCGGTTTCCCCTCAACCCGAGCGACGATCCGGAGCGGACGATGGCGCAACGGCAGATCCTTGAGCTTGTCGAACGGGCAACCGACAGTCTTCCCGATGTCTACCGGATGGTGTTCGTGGCGCGCGTCATCGAGGGATTGAGCATCGAAGAAACCGCCGAACTGCTTGGCGTGCGACCAGAAACCATCAAGACCCGGCTGCACCGCGCCCGCGCGCTGGTGCGCAAGGCGCTGGACGACCAGATCGGCCCGGTGCTGCTCGACGCCTTTCCCTTCGCGGGCCGGCGCTGCGAACGGCTGACCAATGCCGTGATGCAGCGGCTCGGTCTTTCCGGATAGGTCGCGCCGATTTTCGCGGGAACGTTTTCCCGTGACCTGCATCCAATGAGCATCACTGAAACGAAGCCCGATGCAGTTCCGCGTCGGGGCGAAGGAGAGCATCATGTTTATTCGATCGACCACGGCACTGGCCGCATTTTTCCTGCTTAGCGCAGCGCCCTTGTCGCAAGCTGCCGACAAACCGACCGATCCGCAGATCGCACATATCGCCTACACAGCAGGCGTGCTTGACGTCGAGGCGGCCAAGCAGGCGCTGAAGAAATCGAAGAACAAGGAGGTGGTGGATTTCGCCAAGGACATGGTGCGAGATCACGAGGCGGTCAACAAACAGGCTCTCGACCTGGTCAAGAAGCTCAAGGTCACGCCTGAGGACAATCCGACCAGCAAGGCGCTGACCAAGGCGGCGGCCGAGGAACGTGCCAAGCTTGCCAAGCTCAAGGGAGCGGCGTTCGACAAGGCCTATGTCGCCAACGAGGTGGCCTACCACAAGCAGGTCAATAGCGCGCTCGAAACTCTGCTGATCCCGTCGGCCAGCAATGCCGAGCTGAAGAGCCTGCTGGAAACCGGCCTGAAAATATTCCAGGGCCACGAACAGCACGCCGAACACGTCGCCGGCATGCTGAAGTGAGGATCGAGCCAATGGCGTCGAGGCGGCATCTGTGGGTTGCGCTGGCATTGGCCATGGGTGCCCAGCCGGCCAAGGCCGACACCATCGAGGTGACGATCGAGAAGCTTGTGTTTTCGCCGGCAAAGATCGAGGCGAAGGTCGGCGACACGGTCAGGTGGGTGAACAAGGACGTGTTCGCCCACACGGCAACCGTCAACGGCGCCTGGGAAGTGATGATCCCGCCGAAGAAGGCGGCGAGCCTGACGGTGAAGAAGGCGGAATCGGTCGATTATTTCTGCCGCTTCCATCCCAACATGAAAGGCCATCTGACGGTGACATCGCCCTGACTGGCTGATGCATGTCGCGCAAAATCGTGCAGCGGTTTTGCGATAACGACATGCATAAAAAAGCCTAAAGCGCGCCGCATGAGGTCGGTCTAATGCGACGCGCTTTTAGGCTGCCAGCCATGCCGTCCCTACGAGAAGCGTGACCAGCGTCAACGGCAGGCCGACCTTGAAGAAGGCGATGAAGCCCAGCGGTTTGCCGGAGACCCGCGCGTGCTCGGCAACGATCAGATTGGCGACCGAGCCGAGCAGCGTGAAATTGCCGGCCAGCGTCGAGCTCATGGCGACGACTAGCCAGGCCCGCTCGGGGTTTTCCAGTCCGGGCACGAACGGCTTCAGCGCCAGCACGGCCGGGACATTGCTCATGATGTTGGACAGCACCGCGGTGAAGCCGGACAGCCGCCACACATCATTCAGCCCGAGGTCCTTTGCCGAGGCGACGATATCGGGCGTCAGCAGTGTCTTCTCCGCCCCGGCGACGACGATGAACAGCCCGGCGAACATGAACAGCAGCGGCCCATCGATCTCGCGATAGATGCGCTCAGGTTTGATGGCGCGGGTCAAAAGAAGAATGGCGCCGCCGATCAGCGCAGCCTTGGCAACGGGAACGCCGGCAAAGAAGGCGACCGCCAAACCGACACAGACGACCACCGCCTTCACCACCTGCCCCGGCAGCATGCGGCCGCGATAGACTTCGGGGCTGAGCTCGGCCTTGCGCGAAAATTCAGCGCGGTAGACGATGCGGATGATGACGATGACGGCGACGAGGCCGAACGCCGCGACCGGCGCCAGCGCCGCCGAGAAGGCCGGATAGGAAATCCCCGACAGCGCGCCGATGACCATGTTCTGCGGATTGCCGGTGATGGTGGCGACGCTGCCGCAATTCGAGGCCGTGGCGGTGGCGATCAGATAGGGAACCGGGTTGCGGTTGATGACGCGGGTGACATGGACGACGATCGGCGCCATGACCAGGCAGATGGCGTCGTTGACCAGGAACGCCGACAGGACGCCGGTCAACAGCGTCACCATCACCAGCAGCATGAACGGCGCATGCGCATGCTCGATGGCGAAGCCGCCGAGCGCGCGAAAGGCGCCCGACACTTTCAGATGCGCCACGACGATCATCATGCCGAGCAGAAGCGTGATGGTGTCGAAGCTGATGGCGCGGTAGGCGTCCTCGATGTCGAGCGCGCCGATGGCGATCATCGCCGCACCGCCGAGCAGCGCGATCCCTGCCCGGTCGAGGCGCAGTCCGGGTATCCTGCCGATAGCGACGCCGGCATAGGTCAGAACAAGGATCAGCAGTGCCGCCGCGCCCATCGCTGTCATGTGTTGGAAATCCTGTGCGACTGGCGGGTGAAGCTGTCCGGAATGGACCTGAAAATATTGGCGATCCCGACAGGATTCGAACCTGTGACCATCGGCTTAGAAGGCCGGTGCTCTATCCAGCTGAGCTACGGGACCGCTGGCCGGCCGCATGACCGGCGGATTGTGCCGGCAGGGCCGGTATGGGATCAATGCGTCCAGGGCGTCCTGCGGTCATAGCGGAAATTCTCCGCATAGGAAATCTGGCGGCGCTTGATTTCCTTCGGCTCCTCGACGCGGAAAGCCAGCCCTTCCTTCTCAGCGTAGGCGACCGCGTCCTCTCTTGTGTCGAAGGTCAGCCTGATCTGGCTTCGCATGTCGCCGGACGTGGTGTAGCCCATCAGCGGATCGATCTTCTTGCGCTGCTCCGGATCGAATTCCAGCACCCAATAGCCGGTCTTGGCCTTGCCGGACTGCATCGCGGTTTTGGCTGGGCTGAAAATGCGGGCTGACATGACCACCTCATTGCTGGTTGCAAGCACACGACCCCGAGACCACATTACTGTTCTCTGGCCATGCACTAGCCCGTCATTACTGCGCAATGCCGCCGGCAGCAAGGCCGATGGCTTTTTACGCTTGCTTTGGCGGGCTGAAATCACTAGGCAACAGACCGTTCGGAGTGTAGCGCAGCCTGGTAGCGCATCTGGTTTGGGACCAGAGGGTCGGGAGTTCGAATCTCTCCACTCCGACCATTCATCAAGCGAATCTCGTCGGCAGGGCAAGCGGATCACGCTCGAGTGTGTCTGCCGTCGCCGGTCATGTTTAAGCGACGGACGGACAGCACGAGCCCGCGCTGCCCGTCCGACATGCAAGCCGTCAGCCCTGGATGAAGGCCAGCAGATCCGGATTGATGATCTCCGGATGGGTGGTGCACATGCCGTGCGGCAGGCCCTTGTAGACCTTGAGCGTGCCGTGCTTCACCAGCTTGGCCGCAAGCAGCGCGGAATCGGCGATCGGCACGATCTGGTCGTCGTCCCCGTGCATGATCAGGACGGGCACGGCAATCTTCTTGAGATCGTCGGTGAAGTCGGTCTCGGAAAAGGCCTCGATGCAGTCGTAATGAGCCTTGGCGCCGCCCATCATGCCCTGGCGCCACCAATTGTCGATAGCCCCTGGCGAGACCTTGGCGCCCTCGCGGTTGAAGCCATAGAACGGGCCGGCCGGCACGTCCCTGTAGAACTGGGCGCGGTTAGCGGCCAGAGCCGCGCGAAAGCCGTCGAAGACTTCGATCGGCAAGCCGCCGGGGTTGCTGTCGGTCTTGACCATAATCGGCGGCACGGCGCCGATCAGCACCGCCTTGGCAACACGGCCGCCGCCATAAAGCGCGACGTAACGCGCCACCTCGCCGCCACCGGTCGAGTGGCCGATGTGGATCGCATCCCTGAGATCGAGATGCGCCGCCAGCGCCGCAACATCGGCGGCGTAGGTGTCCATCTCATTGCCGGTCGCGGTCTGCGACGAGCGGCCGTGCCCGCGGCGGTCATGGGCGATGACGCGGTAGCCCTTTTCGAGGAAGAACAGCATCTGGTTGTCCCAGTCGTCTGAGCTCAGCGGCCAGCCGTGATGGAACACGATCGGCTGGCCCTTGCCCCAATCCTTGTAGAAAATCTCGGTGCCGTCATGGGTGGTGAATGTGCTCATCGTCCTACTCCTTGATGGAAAAGTTAGGGGTAACACGGAGTTTTAGCCCCTTCAGCTGGACAAATTATAACAGTGCGGCCAGGGTGAGCATTGGCAAAACGGACATTCAACGTGGCAAAACTGACAATGACGGCGGCGCGTGATCTGATCGAAATCGGCCTTGTCTTGTATCCCGGCGTGCAGGAAGCAGCCGTGCTCGGCCTGACCGATCTTTTCATGCTGGCAAACCGGCTGGCTGTCGAGCGGTCGCCCGAGGCGGCGAGGCTTCGCGTCAGTCATTGGCAATTGGAGGACGCGGGCCACACCGTAGTCCGCACCTTCGACAGCGACCCCGGCGCCGACAATGAACCAGCCATGGTTATCCTCCCGCCGACCTTGGGAGATCCGATCGCTCGGGAAGCAGCCGCGCCCTATGCCGGCTGGCTCAGGGACCGTCATGCGGCAGGCGCGACGCTCGGTTCGGTCTGTGCCGGCGCTTTCGTGCTTGCCGAGACCGGCCTGCTGTCGGGTCGTGCTGCGACCACGCATTGGGCCTATCGCGACGCGCTGGCGCTACGCTTTCCAGACATCCTGCTCGACGCCGACAGACTGGTCATCGACGATGGCGACATCATCACCGCGGGCGGCTACATGGCCTGGACTGATCTCGGCCTGAAGCTGGTGGACAGGGTGCTCGGGCCGACCGTCATGATGGACACGGCGCGTTTCATGCTGGTCGACCCGCCGGGCCGCGAGCAACGCTTTTACAGCCCGTTCGCGCCGCGGCTGACCCACGGCGACGAAGCGATCCTCAAGGTGCAGCACTGGCTGCAGGCGAACGGCGCGCGCGATGTGACGCTTGGCGCCATGGCCGATCACGCCGGGCTGGAGGAGCGGACTTTTCTGCGGCGCTTCCGCAGCGCCACCGGCCTCAAGCCGACCGAATATTGTCAGCACCTGCGCGTCGGCAAGGCGCGCGAGATGCTGGAAACCACGATGCGGTCGATCGACCAGATCGCCTGGGAGGTCGGCTATGACGATCCCGGCTCCTTCCGCAAGGTATTCGCCAGGATAACCGGCTTGGTGCCCGGCGACTATCGCCGGCGCTTTGGCGTGGAACGAGCGGCGCTTGGGGGAGACGATCGGTCTGAAACGGTAGCGAGGCTAGAGCAATGACGGACCGACCAATCGCGACCTGCGATGAGTGCGGCAGCACGTATTTTTCCGACAGCAGCGCAATGGCCAGTCTATGTGCCGAATGCGCATCTCTGCTCTATGGATATCCAAACTGCGAACATCATTTCGAAAGCGGCCGATGCACGGCCTGCGGGTGGGACGGCTCTCGATCAAAATACGTCGCCGACATCATTTCCAGGCAAGACCGACAGCGTTGAGAATAGCGCTATCAGCTGGCGAGAAAATCACACTTCAAGGCGACTGGTCGGATCCCGCATATGGCAAGCTCGCCGGGAAGAGAACCCCAACCGCCCCATCTCCCGGCGAGCCTACAACCTGATTTGGTACGCAATCAGGACCGGGGTTAGCCGGCAAGCTGTCAGGTGCAAGACAGATGCCAGGTTTGTTTCCCGAAATGAGACACCGGCCGAGGTAAGAACTAGGTATATGCACCTTCCCCGGCCCAGCCAAAAACCATTGGCCGTAGTTCTTCAAGGGCGGCTTGCAGCATTTCGGGAGACGCGTGGCGTTCCTCTCTAGCACCCCATTGTGTAGCGCTTTTAGGATCCAGCACCGACGCCACAATGGTTACGTTGCCGTTGACGTCAGGCAAATTGAGCCACAACTGAGCACGACGATTGCCATTCTTGCCGTAAACCCAGATAGAACGGACATCGTCGTCGCGATATTTCGTGGCGACCCGTATTCCGTGCCGATTTGCCCACGACATCAGAAACGGATCAATGATGTCGTATGCACTGAATTCAGATGTCATTTTGTATCCTCTAAATCTCGAACTCGCCCTGCCCTTCATCCATGGCGCTGACGGTCTCGGCTGCGAGGGCTCGCGTTATCGGCGTCTTGCGCTCGAGCGCGGTGCGGTCGAGCCGTTCGACCACCCGCATGGCAGTGGCCAGCGAGCGCTCGATGCGGCGCACCAGATATTGCACGACATGCGGCTCGACCTCGACCTGGCGGTCGGCGAACAGCTTTGTGATGACGCCGGCCAGCAGAAGATCGTCGGGTTCGTGGATCTCGACGGTCGCCGCCGCCTTCAGCCGCGACGCCAGGTCGGGCAGCCTGACGCCCCAGGCGGACGGGAAGCGCCGCGCCGTCAACAGCAAGCTCGAGCCGGCGCCGCGCACCGCGTTGATCAGGTGGAAGAGGCCGTGCTCATCGATCGGGCCGGCATCGACATCGTCGATCAGGGCCGGATGCGGGCCGAGATTTTCGATGCAGTCGCCGATGCGGCCGGCCTCCACTTTCACGGCGTCGGCGCGGGTCCGCCAGATCGAGGCCAGATGGGTTTTTCCCGAGCCGGCCGGGCCGGCCAGCACGACGACCGGCGACGGCCAGTCCGGCCAGCGGTCGACAAGCGCCGCCGCCTGGCTGTTGGTGCTGGAGACGACGAGCTCGTCGCGCGAATAGCCTGTGCCGTGGCCTAGATCGAGCGGCAATTGACGCGGCGGATCGATCTTGTCCGGCATCTGGCTCAACCGCGCGCGCCCCCGCGGCGGCGCACCTGCAGCGGCGGCACCGGCTCGTCGGCGTGGCCCTTGTAGAGCGGCGATTCGAGATAGCGGGCGATGGCGAAGCGCACCAGAACGGCAACGGCGGCGGAAGCCGGAACGGCGATCAGCAGGCCGACGAAGCCGAACAGCGCGCCGAAGGCAAACAGCGCAAACATCAGCCATACCGGATGCAGGCCAACGCTTTTGCCGACCAGCCTTGGCTGCAGGATGTTGCCCTCGATGAACTGGCCGACGAAGAACACACCGGCCACCGCTGCGATCATGGTCCAGTCCGGCCAGAACTGGACGAAGGCGACGCCGACGGCCAGCACCAGGCCGGTCAGCGAGCCGACATAGGGGATGAAGGAGATCAGTCCGGCGAACAGACCGATGAGGATGCCGAAATTCAGGCCCGTCAGTGTCAGGCCGGTGGCATACATGGCGCCCAGCACCAGGCACAGCGTGCCCTGGCCGCGCACGAAGCCGGCGGTCGCCGTGTTGATGTCCCTGGCGATCGTCCTGACGGTCTTGACATAGTCGCGCGGCACCCAGCTGTCGACGATTGTCACCATGCGGTCCCAGTCGAGCAGCATGTAGAAGGCGACGACCGGCGTCACCACGAACAGGCTGACCACCGAGACCAGCGCCACGCCGGAGCTCCAGATCGAGGTGAACACGGTGGTCAGGAGGCCGAAGCCGGAGGTCAGCAGCGAGTTCAGGCCTTCGCGCAGGCCGTTGGCGTCGACGCCGAATTTCTCTTCCAGCCATTTCGGGTCGAAGCTGGTGATCAGGCTCTGCAGCCGGGTCAGATAGTCCGGCAGCTTGCTGGCGAAATCAGCCATCTGCGAGGCGAGCACCGGAACCAGGATGACGACGGCCAGCACCAGGACGACGATGAAGGCGATGAGGATGACCACCGTCGCCATCAGCCTGGAGAGGCCGAGCCGCTCCAGCCGGTCGGCGACAGGGTCGAGGAAATAGGCGAGCACCATGCCGGCGACGAACGGCAGAAGGATGCCGCTGAAGACATAGAGGAAGACGGCGAGGATGATGGCGCTGATCAGCCAGAAGCGGATCTGGCGGCGAAACGATGCCGATGCCGCAGCCTCCGCTGCCGCAGCCTCAGCTTCAGCGTCGATGGACCGTTCGTCAGGTGCCGGGTGTGGAGCCTTCGCCATAGCCGCTCATATGCCTCAGCCAAGCCACGAGATAGGCCGCGGCCGAAGCCACGGTCAAGACCCCGGACAGCAATATGAGGGCCGGCCTCAGCGGATCGAGATGGATGTCGAAGGCGAGTTCGCCCAACACCACTGCCGCCAGCACGATCTGGATCGCGGTGTTGGCCTTCGACACCAGGAGCGGCTTCATCTCGACGGGATGCGCCATGACGGTGGACAAAAGCACGGCGCAGACGATCAGTGCGTCGCGCGACACCATCGTAACGACCAGCCACAGCGGCAGTTCGCCGCTGAAGCCCAGGACCACGAAAACCGAGACCAGCAGCAGCTTGTCGGCCATCGGATCGAGATAGGCGCCGAGCCTGGAAAACTGATTGAAATGGCGGGCGATGAAGCCGTCGACGCCGTCGGAAATGCCGGCAATGAGGAAGCCGGCAAAGGCCCAGTCCCAGCGGTCCTGCAGCATGGCCAGCACCACGGCCGGCACCAGCACGAAGCGCATGATCGTGATCATGTTGGGGATGGTCAAACGCATATCCCGTCGCTCTTGTTTGCCGATACATGATGGAGATGGAGGGTTACGGCAAGTAAGAAGCGACACAGAAGCTGCCAATCTCCCCACGAGGGCGCCGGCAATGAAATAGGTCAAGACCGATGTCGATTTCGGGGAGGCTCATTCGTCTCACGATAGCAAGCCGAGGAATTCGCCCAGCAAGGAAACGGACGCGATGACAATCACTATCACAGCATTTGAACGATCGCCCGATGGCGGCAAGGGACTGGCGCGCGATACGCGTGTTCGCTGGGCGCTCGAAGAAGTGGGGCAGCGGTATGAGGTTCGTCTTGTTTCCTTCGCAGAGATGAAGGCGCCTGACCATCTGGCCATCCATCCCTTCGGCCAGATCCCCACCTATGAGGAAGGTTCTCTCTCGCTGTTCGAGACCGGCTCGATCGTCTTTCATCTTGCTGAGCAGCATGCGGGCCTGCTGCCGAAGGATCGCAATGCCCGCGCGCATGCGATCACGTGGATGTTTGCCGCACTTAACACCGTCGAGCCGCCGATCCTCGAATTAACGACGGCAAGAATATTCGAACGTGACAAGCCTTGGAGCGAGGAGCGCTTGCCGTTGGTAAAGGACCGTGTTCGCGCTCGGCTGGACAAACTCTCGGCCCACTTGGGCGTCGCCGACTGGCTCGATGATACGTTCAGCGCAGGCGATTTATTGATGGTGTCAGTGCTGCTGCGACTGAGAATGTCAGGCATTTTGGACGAATATCAAAACTTGGCTGCCTATGTAGCGCGCGGGGAAGCACGGCCGGCCTATATCCGGGCTTTCGCCGCGCAATTTGCGATCAACGCACAGGGGGCGTGAAGATTAGCCAGCATTGAACTAACCAAATGGAAGCGAGCCCGAAGCGCGCGCGCTCTCCTTTGGCGACGCCAGTCAAGAAAGCTGGTACGTCTCCCGTATTCGAGGGGACGCCATGTCGATCAACATCTATGTCTACTGGGGGGCGAGGAGAAAGGACGCCGAAGAGCTGGTCCCGCAGTTCCAGGCGCATTTCCGGGCCTTGGACGAAGCCGACGACAGGTTCGCGAGGTGGGCCCCGCGCGGCAGATCGCTCAAAAAAGCAATCGCCTCCAAGCCGGTCAACACCTCGTCGTGCGAGGTTCTCCATCGCTGGCTGTTAAAGGGCCGGAACAAGACGGACATGCCTCCGAGACAGCCCGTTCCTGAACTGGGATACAATGTGTCGCTGTGGAACCAGCGCCAGGCAAATATAGAGGCGTCCACATCAGTCCATTGCGGTTCCTTTTCCAAATATCTGTCGGAAGACAGCCAGAACAATGCTTCGCTGGAGTTTAGCTACAAAGCTGGAGCCGAACCGGTGAATACAAAGGTTTTGCTCGGCCTATTTCTCAAGTTCATTGATATCTGGGAACCCAGTTGGGGTTCGATCTGGCGGCACGTTCATGAGGGACATCCAGCCGGGGCGCGTTGGAACCCAAGACATGTTCAATATGCCTTCTTCCAGTCACCGGGAGGACGCGGGCACGATGAACGATTTATGGGACAGCAGCAGACCCTCCCCAAGGGCGGTCGCCTCTGGACGGACGAAACGGCAGTGCCTTTCCTGGAAGAGACGTAAGTGCCCGGTATTCCGCTGCCGTCCTTGCAAGACGCTGTTGCCCATGCGAAGAGCCCGTGAAGCGACAGCCTATTTCCCCACTGCTGAATGACGATGGCGCAGAGAATCACAATCGCTTGGCGAGTAACGCTTTGTTATCTGGCCGGACTGACAGAAAGTCTTTTGGTCTTCGCATTTTTCGGAGCCCCGCACCGCAAGGTGGCGACGCAAGATCTCCTGTGGGCCTTCGCTCTTGAGCTGGCCGTGGGCGTGGTCGTCTCTTGGCCCCTCTGGCTGACCGCCGCTGTCGTCGCGTTCGTTTTCTCAAGATCAGTCGTTGCAAATCCAGGTCTGTGGGCTGCCGCGGCGGCTTTGATCGCCGCCGGCTTCTCGTATGGGACCCTGCCCTTCGACGGTGAGATCAGGTCTCTTGCCACCGTCGGAGGCCTCGCCGCAATTCTGGCAGGGATTTCTTTTTATTGTTGGAGTGTATCGCGCCCGGTTCCCGCGGCATCCAACTGAAAACACCATTAATCGCGCGCTTGCCTTGCGGGGCAAAACCGTTCATGCGAAGAGCCCGCACGCGAGTGAAAACAGCGACAGGCAAGCGCAACAGATGAGCAGGCGCCGGAAATGAGCAAGCGCAAGAACGGGCTCACCTATGCCGAAGCGGGCGTCGACATCGACGCCGGCAATCTCATGGTCGAGAAGATCAAGCCGCTGGTGCGCGCCACCCGCCGGCCGGGCGCCGATGGCGAGATCGGCGGCTTCGGCGGCCTGTTCGACCTCAAGGCCGCCGGCTTCACCGATCCGGTGCTGGTGGCCGCCAATGACGGCGTCGGCACCAAGCTGAAGATCGCCATCGATGCCGGCAAGCACGACACGATCGGCATCGACCTCGTCGCCATGTGCGTCAACGACATCGTCGTGCAAGGCGCCGAGCCGCTGTTCTTCCTCGACTATTTCGCCACCGGCAAGCTCGATCCCGACCAGGGTGCCTCGATTGTCGGCGGCATTGCCGCCGGCTGCCGGCAGGCCGGCTGCGCGCTGATCGGCGGCGAGACGGCGGAGATGCCCGGCATGTATCACGACAAGGATTATGACCTTGCCGGCTTTGCCGTCGGTGCCGCCGAACGCGGCCAGCTGTTGCCGACCGACGACATCGTCGAGGGCGATGTGCTGCTCGGCCTCGCCTCGTCGGGCCTGCATTCGAACGGCTTTTCGCTGGTCCGCCGCATCGTCGCCGTAAGCGGCCTTGGCTGGAACGATCCGGCGCCGTTCAATGACGAAGCGACGCTGGCCGAGGCGCTGCTCGAACCGACCCGCATCTACGTCAAGTCGATCCTCAAGGCGATCCGCAACACCCACGGCATCAAGGCGCTGGCCCATATCACCGGCGGTGGCTTTCCCGAAAATATCCCGCGCGTTCTGCCCAAGGATTTTTCGGCCGAGCTCGATCTCGGCGCCATCGAGGTGCCGCCGGTGTTCTCATGGCTGGCCAAGACCGGCGGCGTCGCGCCGGAAGAGATGATGCGGACCTTCAATTGCGGCATCGGCATGATCCTGGTCGTCGCCTCCGGCCAGGCGGCGCAGGTCGCCGCCGTTCTGCAGGAGGCCGGCGAGACGGTGACGCCGATCGGCCAGATCGTGCCGCGCCGCGATGCCGGCGTCATCTATCGGGGCTCGATTGGCCTATGAGGAAACGGACGGTCGTACTGATCTCGGGGCGCGGCTCCAACATGACGGCGCTGGTTGCGGCGGCGAGCAACCCAGCCTATCCGGCCGAGATCGTCGGCGTCATCTCCGACCGCGCCAATGCCGCCGGCCTTGGCATCGCCGCGGCGCGCGGCATCGCCACCAGAGTGATTTCGCGCTCCGACCATGCCAGCAAGCAAGCGCATGACGCGGCGATCGATGCGGCCCTCTTGTCGTTCGGCGCCGAGATCGTCGCGCTGGCCGGCTATATGCGCATCCTCGGCGCGCGCTTCGTAGAGAAGTGGCAGGGCCGCATGATCAATATCCACCCTGCCCTGCTGCCTGCCTTCAAGGGGCTGGATACGCATGCGCGGGCCCTCCGCGCGGGCATGCGCATCCATGGCTGCACGGTGCATTTCGTCACGCTCGACATGGATGACGGGCCGATCATCGCCCAGGCCGCCGTGCCGGTGATGGTCGGCGACAATGAGGACACGCTAGCCGCGCGCGTGCTCAAGGCCGAGCACCAACTTTATCCGCTGGCGTTGGGCCTTGTCGCCGAAGGCAAGGCGCGGATGGAAGGCGGCCGCACGGTGTTTTCGCGCTTCGCCGACGATGCCGACAACGCCACGTCGGTGGTGATCGCGCCCGACCCGCTGCGCGAAGAGACCGATCTCGAGCACCTGGCGCGGATCACGCCGTGAGGGTCAGTTCTTGAATTTGGTAGCAAATTTTGCTACCGTTTTCGCGAGGAGACGGCTTGATGGCGACAGTCGAAAAAGTCAGCGTAGCGCTTTCCCCGGAACTGCTGGACATGGTCAAACGCGCGGTGGCCAGCGGGCAGTACGGTTCGGCAAGCGAAGTGATCCGCGAGGCACTGCGCGAATGGCGGCTTCGCCAGCCCTTGCGCGAGGCCGAAGCGGAGCGGTTGCGGAAAGTCTGGACGGAAGGGCTGGAGAGCGGTCCGTTTGCGCCGTTCGACATCGAGGACATAAAACAGAAAGCCCGCGGCCGGTTGGGCAACACCGGCAAAAACCGGCGGAATGGCTGACATCCGCATTGTCCACAGCCCGGCGGCAGAAGACGACCTGATCGATATTTGGTTTGGCATTGCAAGGGACAACCCGCTTGCCGCGGACCGCTTTTTGGATGCTATTGCCGAGCGCATCGTGCAATTGGGCACATTCCCGGAATCCGGTCCCAAGAGGCCCGACATCGCTGCCGAGGTGCGGGCGTTGACGATCGGCAACTATCTCGTGCTTTATCGCCTGGCCGAACAGCGCGTCGAGATCGTCCGCGTCGTGCATGGCGCACGCGACGCTTCGGCCTTATTTTGAATCCATGAAGCAACTGCTGCTCCTGCGTCACGCCAAGTCGAGTTGGGACGATCCCAACCTCATCGACTTCGACCGGCCGCTGTCCGCGCGCGGGCTGAAGGCAGCACCACTGGTCGGGCGCGAACTGGCCCGGCGCGGCTGGCTGCCGGAGCTGGCGCTGGTGTCGCCGGCGCTGCGCACCCGCGACACGTGGCGGCTGGTCTCGGCGGAATTGCCGGCGAAGGTGCAGGCCAAATTATCCCAGGCGCTCTACGAGGCGGCGGCGGCGGACATCCTCGCCAAGGTGCGGCAAGTAAAGGCGGGGACTGGAACGCTGCTGGTGCTTGGCCACAATCCCGGGCTGGAGGAGTTCGCGCGCGGGCTTGCCGGGGCTGGATCGGACCAAGCGGCGCTGAAGAAGCTGGCGGAAAAATACCCCACCGCGGGCCTGGCTCGGTTCGACGTCGACGGCGATTGGACCGGTCTCACCTTCGGCAGCGCCCGACTGACGCACTGCATTTGGCCGAAGGATCTTCGCTAGCGACTGCCTGACAGGCCGGGGGATCGCCGACCTTTCGACCAAACCCGGCTTCGCGCAAACAAAAGCGGCGGGCCAGGCCCGCCGCTCTTTGTGCTCCCGGTTAAGGAACTAACGGCCCCAGTCGCCCCGGCCAGATTGGGGCACTACGGGTTGATCCGTGCCGAACCGGGTCGTCGCCTCGGTGTCGACGGCGTTGTGCTCGGCCGTCAGCGGCTTGCGGATGGAACCGGTAAACCCGCTGTCGATGGTGCCGACAGGCGCGTTGCCAACAGGCGCGGCCGGCTGGTTGACGCCGTCCGAACCATAGTGATCACTGCCTGCAAAGGCGCTGCCCGTGGCGACGAGGACGATGGTGGCGACGGTAAGAGCAGTCTTGGTCATTTCAGGTACTCCAATGTACTGGTCATTCGTGAGTTGTCATTGCTTTCGACGCATTCGAGATGAGAGCGCTGTCCGCGCCGACGAATACGCACCCGGCTTTTTTCCGATGTGCACGTTGCTGGACGATTTCAGCAACCGAGATTGTGGCTACAGATGAAACCTGCAAATCAAAGTATTCGATTGGCGCAGGATGCTATTCGGCGCACACGCCCGTTGATACGCGACAGCAAGAGTAGCGGGCCAAGCCCGCCGCTCTTTGTGTTGCGGGCCGTGATAATCAGCGGCCCCAGATGCCTTGGCCGGATTCAGGCGCCACCGACTCGGAGGTTGTCTTGGCACCGGTATGCTCGGAAGTAACTGGCTTGCGGATCGAACCGGTGAAGGTGTTGTCGACGTTGGCAGCAGCAGCGGCCGGCTGGTTGACGTTGTCCGAGCCATAATGGTCGCTGCCGGCAAAAGCAGTGCCGGTGGCAACGAGGATGGCGGCGGCGGTAAGAGCGAGCTTGGTCATTTCGGTACTCCGGTAGTTCTTTGGTCTGTCCGTCAAGTGGCGTGCCTCGGGAGGAATTCGCGTCGCTCGGACCAACCCCAGATGGGTCGGCAAGCCTGTCGTTTCCAATCACGAAAATTTTGTACGGGTGCGCCAAATTGGCCGCTTGAAAATCCGGCATAAGGTCCCTTCTGCCACAATCTTCTGATTTCTTTTCAATTAGTTATGCGGTCAGTGGTGATTTGCCGCGCGAACATTCTTTGAGCCGGCGTTCACCCTTTCCTGTACTCTCTGCTAACGGAACCGAGCCGTTCGGTTCGAGTTCTTTTACGCTTGGCTGATCAGCGCTTTCAGAGGCTCGATCGACATTCCTGCCGACCGATCAATGCGCGGTGAAATTCACGCTGCCAGCTCAGCGCCAGCGGCGTCGTGCTTGGGCCGCGCGCTGGCCAGAAGCACGACCGGGCAGTTGCAGGCGGCTAAAACAGCGCCGGCGGTTTCACCGAAGAACAGGTCCTCACCCGGACGTTGGGTGACGCCCATCACGACGATCGCCGCTCCTTTGGCCGCCTCCCGGGTGATCGCCTTGTCGGGTGTGACGCGGGTATGGAACGCTGTGTCGATATGCAGGCCATAGCGGCCCGCCAGATCGGCGATGTCTTTCAGCACGGCCTCTTCGCGGCTATGTGACATCGATGTCGACCTGCGGCCCTTGGCTGCCTTTTGCGAGACGTAGAGAACCTTGATCCGCGCCCGGTTTGGACGGGCCAGCGCCAGCGCCAGGTCGGCGGCGCGACGCGCCACCTGGGTACCGTTGACGGGGACGAGAATGCTGGTGCCGGCCTTCAGCGTCGGCATCTTTTCGCCAGCATTGCCGCCGTTCAGGACCAGGCAAAGCGGGCCGTCAAATCCTGCGGCAATGTCGTTGAGGGCCGGCGCGAAGGCGCCATCGGCGGTCAGCACATTGTCCAGGCCGACCAGCAACAGGCCGTATCCCTTGCGGGCCTCTTCGGCGATCGTCTCACCCGTGGCCTCCAATTCGGTGCGGGCCGTCAGATGGACTTTGTCGACAAGCGTATCTTCGATCCGTTTCACCGCCTGAGCGCTCTTTTTTGCACCCTTTTTGATTTCCTGGAGGGCGCGCTCCTGTCCCTTGCTGTCGGTCGGCCTGTCAACTCGGCCGTCTTTCGGCTGAAGCAAGGTGGTGGGCAGGCGAAGCAAGGTGGTGGGCATGCCGCTGCCTCCGCCGACCAGTCCGGCGAGATATGCAGTGAACTTGCCGATCCTGCTGTCGTCGATCAGCACCAGCAGCCTCTCCAGCCTGGAAATGAAGCCGTATTCGTCCAACGCCTCGCGCTCGACACGCTGCTGCTCGTCGTGCCCAACCGGCAGCCGGCCGAGCGCCCAGCGCAGCATCGGCGGCATGGCCAAGGTGGTGATCACGGCCATGGTGACGATCATGGTGAAGAGATTGTGCGACAGGATGTTCATCGACAGGCCGATGCTGGCGACGATCACCTCGGTCGAGCCGCGTGCGTTCATGGCACTGCCGACGGCGATTGCTTCCTTGAGCGACATGGCGGCGAGCTTGGCGCCGATGAACGCGCCGCCAAACTTGCCGATGCTGGCGATGATCACGAGAGCGCCCGTCAGCATGGCAAGGGTTGGATCGGCGAGCACTGTGAGATCGGCGGACAGCCCCGCCATGCCGAAGAAGATCGGCATGAACAGCGCGGTGATGACGCCGCGCAGCTGGCCTTCGATATGGCTGGAGAGGATGGGTGATTCACCAACAAGGATGCCGGCGACGAACGCCCCCAGCACGGTATGGACGCCTATCAGATTAGTGATCAGCGCCATCGCTCCCATGATGATGAGGATCATGGTGATCACCGCAAACTCGCTGCGGAATTGATCGTTGGTCCAGCGGATCAAGGTGAAGACAAGACGGCGGCCAATGGTGAAGGAGAACACCATGAACAGTGCCACCGCGGCGATGGTGGTCACCAGCGGCGCGAACTGTAGCTTGCCATTGGTGGCGATGCCGAAGGTTACGGCGATGACCAGCCAGCCGATCGTGTCCTCGATGATCGCCGAGGAAATAATCACCTGTCCGAGGTTGCGGCGCATGAAGTTCATCTCGCGCACCACCATGGCGACGACCTTGACCGACGAGATCGACAGCGCCGTGCCCAGGAACAGCCCGGCGACGGTGCGCTGCGTGGGGTCAGCCAGCAATGCGTCCGGCAGGAATTGCGCCAGCGCAAAACCGAAGATGAAGGGCACCACGACGCCGGTAGCCGAAATGGAAAAACAGGCCGCGCCAACCCGGCGCACCAGCCGCAGGTCCGTCTCCATGCCGGTCAGCAAAAGCAGCATCAGGATGCCGAGCTGCGAGACGGCGTCGATCATGCCCTTTTGCGCAGGATCACTGGGAAAGATCAGGTGCTGGGCCGACGGCCACAGCCAGCCGAACAGCGAAGGACCGAGCAGGATGCCGCCGATCAGTTGGCCCATGATCGCCGGCTGGCCATAACGCTGCAGCACTTCGCCCAGGCCGCGCCCGACAAGCAGCAGAAGCACGATCTCGGCGACGAAAGCGCCTTCGCCCGAACCACCCATGCCGGAGGCCCGGGTACCGGCAACGAGCGTCTGCGCTGCCCAGGCCGCCCCCGCGGGGACGAAAGCGCAAACCAGCAGCGCCAGGCTGGAACGTGTCGGAGCCTGCCAAGCCATGAAACCCCCATCGCCCAATGCACGTGTCCAACAACGCGCGACAGGGCGTTGCGTTGCTAGACAGGGCGTTGCGTTGCTAGACGTGGACGTCACCGAAGGAGAGTTCGCCGTCGTCGCTCTCTGTCAGAAATGCTGTCACCAGCAGGCCCGCATAGAGGACGGCGACCAGCACGACGATGACGGCGCCCGGAATTGGACCCAAGGCAGCACTGGCGACGGCCTCACGCATCGACCCGACGAAGCCGATGCGGACACCTTCGGTCAGAAGACTGGGGGTCGACAGTTTGAGGATCCAGGCCAGCAGCAGGATCAGCAGCATGTAGATGTAATTGCGACGCAGGCGGCGCGCCAAAGCCATGCGTTGCGAAATCAGGAATTTCGGCGCGCGCAGGCTCTCGCCGACGATCAACAGCCAATCGGACGCGAAGTCCGGCTGCGGCGAGAATATCTGCGCGAAATAGTGCCGTTCGAACTGGCGCACGCGAGCCCGATAGAAGTCGAAGAAGCGATATCGGCGGGCCTCTATCCACAGCAGCAGCAGAACAAGCAGCATGGCAAACAGCAGCACACCATGGTGAGCGCTGGCTGTCGAAAGCGAAACGGACAGCATGGCTGCGACAACGGTTATCGCCCAGTTGCTCGTCCGGTCCAGGCGGTCACGCCACCCAGCCATGCGCGCAATCTCGGCGCGATGAAAGTGGGACATCGTGGTTACGAGTTCGCCGGACGACAGTGTCCTTCCGATGGGATCCGGCGCCGGCAACACTTCTGCCATGACAATGCCTCCACCCGCCACGCGAAAACGGCCGGATGGAGATATCGTTCCGACGCTCAATCCGCCGGGCGCAGCCAGACCTTGTTGTCGTGGAAGGCGGCGCCGCCATAGGGCGCCGGCGCATCGGCGCCGGTCAGCACGTTGATGCCCTCGCCGCGCTCATGGGCGCTGTTCGGCCAAATGCCTTCGGCGACGACGACGCCGCGCTTGATGCCGTCGAACAGCTTTGCGTGCAGCACCACCTCGCCACGCTGGTTGCCGACCTCGACACGGCCGCCGTCGGCGACGCCGAGTGCCGCCGCATCATCGGGATGCAGGAGCAACTCCGGCCGGCGCTCCTTTGCCTGCGATACCGGCGTTTCGGCAAAGGTCGAATTGAGGAAATTGCGCGCCGGCGAGGTGGTCAGCCGGAACGGATGCTTCTCATCAGCCACCTCGATCAGGTCGACGTGGTCGGGGAATTCCGGCAGGCTCGCCACCGGTCCGAACAGGCCCATGCTTTTCGGCGGCCGGTTGGGTGCGGCCTGGCCCGTCCAGTCGGCGCGGAAATGGAATTTCTTGTCGGCATGGCCGAAGCCGTCCAGGAAATGTGCGGCCTCGAAATCCGGCTGCAAATCGACCCATTTCTGCTCTTTCAGGCTCGAAAAGCTGCCCAGCCCGCGCTTGCCCAAGATGATGTCGATATGCTGCTGCTCGGTCATGCCGAAGCCAGGACGATCGGCGACACCGAGCCTTTTGCCGAGCTCCTCGATGACGAAATGGTTGGTGCGCGGACCTTCCGGCGGATCGATCAGCTTCGGCCCGAGGGTGATGTGCTGGTTGCCACCGCCCTTGTAGACGTCGTCATGCTCGAGAAACATCGTCGCCGGCAGCACCACGTCAGCGAGCTTGGCGGTGTCGGTCATGAACTGCTCGTGCACGCAGGAAAACAGATCGTCGCGCAGAAAACCTTGCTTCACCAGCCGCTGCTCCGGCGCGACATTCACCGGATTGGTGTTCTGGATCAGCAGCGCCGTCACCGGCGGGCCGCCATAGAGCGCATCCTCAGCCCCGGTCAGCACCGGGCCGATCCGCGAATGATCGAGATGACGGATCGCGGGGTCGCGCATCCGTGTGCCTTCGAGCAGTTCCTGGTTGAGCTTGAAGATGCCCGAATTGGAATGGAAGGCGCCGCCGCCCTCATATTGCCAGCAGCCGGTAACCGCGGCGATCGAGGCCGCGGCGTGCATGTTGACCGAACCGTTGCGCTGCCGCGAAAAACCGTAGCCGAGGCGAAAGTAGGTCTTCTTCGTCGTGCCGACGAGACGGGCGAAGGCCTCGATTTCGTCGACAGAAAGCCCGCTGATATCAGCGGCCCATTGCGGCGTCTTTGTGCTGAGATGCGCTTCCAGACCGTGCGGATCGTCGGTGTATTTTTCCAGATAGGCGCGGTCGGCCATGCCGTCACGGAACAGCACGTGCATCACCGCGCAGGCCAGCGCGCCGTCAGTGCCGGGCTTCAGCACCAGGCCGAGATCGGCCTGCTTCATCGTTGCATTTTCGTAGACGTCGATGACGACGATCTTGGCGCCGCGTTCCTTGCGCGCCTTGATGGCGTGGGTCATGACGTTGACCTGCGTGACCACGGCGTTGGTGCCCCAGATCACCACGCAGTCGGACTTTGCCATTTCGCGCGGGTCGGGGCCGCGCAGCGCGCCGGCGCCCATCATCCAGCCGGTCCAGGCCAGATTGGTGCAGATCGAACCGAAGAAGCCGGAATATTTTTTGGCGTGCCTGAGCCGCTCGATGCCGTCGCGCTGCACCAGACCCATCGTGCCGGCATAGTAATAGGGCCAGACCGTCTCCGAGCCGTATTTTGCCTCCGCCGCGATGAATTTTTCAGCGACCAGATCGAGCGCCGCCTCCCAGCTGGATTCCTTCCAGGCGCCCTCGCCCTTGCCGCCGGCTCGGATCAGCGGCTTCAGCAGGCGGTCGGGATGATGGACGCGATCAGCGTAACGGGCGACCTTGGCGCAGATGACGCCGGCCGTATAGCTGTTGGATTTGGCGCCATGGACACGGCCGATGCGCTTGTCGTCGAGCAGCTCGACCTCGAGCGCGCAGGTCGAGGGGCAATCATGCGGGCAGGCCGAATGGCCGATTTTGAGCTTGGCATGCTGATTCATGGGTGCAAACTAGCCGTTTATGGCGGCGGCGTGTAGGGCCAGTTACCCGCCATCAATGCGCTTGAGCAAGGCGTTGTAGGCGCCGCATTTCGGGCAATGTATGTGGCGCTCGACATGCGATGATCCGGCTCCGGCGTCGATGACCAGCAGATTGCCGTCTCCACACTCAGGGCATTTTACGACCGCTTCGGAATTGACAACCAAAACCTTGGCAGCTTCGATCCAAAGTTTTGTCGACATCGTCCTACTCCGCCGTGCCTTCCTCGTACTCCGCCGACATCGACAGCCATTTTTCCTCATGGCCGGCCAGCTGTTGCGCAAGTTGTGAGCGCTCCTTGGCCAGCCTTGTCGCGGTCGACGGGTCCTTTTCGTAGACGGCCGGGTTGGCGAGTTCGTCCTCGATCAGGTCGATGCGCTTGCGGAGGCGGTCCATCAGCGCTTCGGTGGCGCGGATTTCCTTGGCCAGCGGCTCGAAGGCGGCGCGGCGCGCGGCTGCGTCGCGGCGGCGGTCGGCCTTCGACGCCTTTTCCGCCTCGCGCTTGCCGCGGCGGTCGCCGGAGACGCCGGTGACCAGTGTCTTGTAATCCTCGAGATCGCCGTCATACGGATTAACCGCGCCGTCCTTGACCAGCCAAAGCCGATCGGCGGTCGCTTCGAGCAGATGGCGGTCGTGCGAGATCAGGATGACCGCGCCGGGAAAATCGTTCAGCGCATGGATCAGCGATTCACGGCTGTCGATATCAAGATGGTTGGTCGGCTCGTCGAGGATGAAAAGGTTCGGCCCCTCGAAGGCCGACAGGCCCATCAGGAGCCGCGCCTTCTCGCCGCCGGACAGATCCTTGGCCGCGGTATTCATCTTTTCGGTGGTCAGGCCGAACTGGGCGACGCGGCCGCGCACCTTGGATTCCGGCGCGTCCGGCATCAGCCGGCGGACGTGTTCATAGGCGTTTTCATCGGGCCTGAGGTCGTCGAGCTGGTGCTGGGCGAAGATTGCCACTTTCAGCCCGGGCGCCACGGTCATGGAGCCGGTCTCCGGCTTCAGCCGGCCGGCCAAAAGCTTGGCGAAGGTCGACTTGCCGTTGCCGTTGGCGCCGAGCAGCGCGATGCGGTCGTCGGCATCGATGCGCAGCGTCATCTTTTTCAGGATCGGCGCACCCTCGGTGTAGCCGACATTGACGTTGTTCAGCGCAATGATCGGCGAGGCCACCGCCTTCACCGGCTCCGGAAAGGAGAACGGCCGCACCGTGTCGTTCACGATCGCGGCGATCGGCTTCATCTTCTCCAGCGCCTTGATGCGGGACTGCGCCTGCCTCGCCTTCGATGCCTTGGCGCGGAAGCGCTCGACGAAGGATTCCATGTGCTTGCGCGCGGCTTCCTGCTTGACGCGGCCCTTCTCCTGCAATTCGCGCTGCTCGGTGTATTGGCGCTCGAACTGGTCGTAGCCGCCGCGCCAGAAGGTCAGCTTCTTCTGGTCGAGATGGACGATCGAATTGACGGCGCGGTTGAGCAGGTCGCGATCGTGCGAAATCAGCAGCACGGTATGCGGATATTTCGACACGTAGTTTTCCAGCCACAGCGTGCCTTCGAGGTCGAGATAATTGGTCGGCTCGTCGAGCAGCAGCAGATCGGGCTCGGCAAACAACACGGCGGCCAGCGCGACGCGCATGCGCCAGCCACCGGAGAAGGACGAGGCCGGGCGCCGCTGCGCGGCATCGTCGAAGCCGAGGCCGGCGAGAATGGTGGCCGCGCGTGACTCGGCCGAGTGCGCATCGATATCGGCCAGCCGCATGTGGATGTCGGCGATGCGGTGCGGGTCGGCCGCCGTCTTTTCCTCTTCGAGCAGCGCACTCCGTTCGAGGTCGGCCTTGAGCACGATCTCGATCAGCGGCTCCTCGGTGCCCGGCGCTTCCTGCGCCACCTGGCCGATGCGCGTGTTCTTGGGCAGGCTGATCGAGCCGGTCTCGGAGGCGAGGTCGCCGGTGATCGCCTTGAACAGGGTCGTCTTGCCGGTGCCGTTGCGGCCGACAAGGCCAGCCTTGCTACCGGCCGGCAAGGTCAGCGAGGCATGGTCGAGAAGCAGGCGTCCGGCCATACGGAGCGAAAGGTCGTTGATGATCAGCATGGCCGGGCTTTTGCACGGGACAACCATGCTTCGCAAGGGCTTGAGCCCCGGTTCGCCGCATAAGCCGCGAAAACCGACAAAGCTGGTGATGTCGACCCCGCGCGCCGCGACTTCCCGCAAAACGCAAAAAGAACCCGCTATCCTGAGGGGGGACAAGGAGAGCGGGCTCTTTCGTGAACGGCGGCCTTGGGAGCGTCCGATCGACATCCAAACACGCAGCAGCCTGGTTTGTTCCATGGGAAGAACGAACTATGTGATGAACAAACGCTGCTGTGGCCGGCAGGTTTGTCCACAGGGGTGTGCCGTCTGTACGCTATCGACCATGACGCTGCGGAAAGACTCGGCTATCCTTGGATGTGCGGCGGGCCTGATCTCCGCCTGGCCGGCGCCATCAGCTTCCTCCCAAGCGGCGCCGGCCACCTTCCTTGACCGGCGCCGACGCCATTTGAGGCGGTCATTGTTTCGGCGGCGTGCCGGGCTGATCGCCGCCGGTCGTCGACTTCGGCACCGGATTCTTGTCGACCTGCGGGTTCTGATCGACCGTGTCGCCAGGGGCCTTGGTCGGCTGGATATTGTTGTCGCAACCCGCAACAGTCAGAGCTGCCATAAGCAGCAGGATTGAGCGCTTTTTCATCGCAGTCTCCTCTCGCCCGACAACGAGGCGTCGGCGATTTGGTTGCGCGGCCGGTGTCGTTCCTGCATTCGCCAGGGGCCTGGGAACAAAATGCCGCGTCTCCGGTTGCTCCACAATCAATGGAGGATGGCATGATCCGTCTGCTCATCGCCGGGGCAATCGTCTATGTTGCCTATCGCGTCGCCAAGAAAGTGATCGATGAGGTGCCCGACGATTTCGATCCGCTGCTGTTGCCACCGCCACAGGACGATCGCGAGGCGCTACGGCGGCAATCGGCAAGGATGGGCGTCGAGCCCGAGCGTTAGTCGACAGGCCTGCCCGCAAGGCTTCTTCGCTCACGGG
Source organism: Mesorhizobium sp. M1088 (assembly GCF_040318575.1). Lineage (NCBI taxonomy): Bacteria > Pseudomonadati > Pseudomonadota > Alphaproteobacteria > Hyphomicrobiales > Phyllobacteriaceae > Mesorhizobium > Mesorhizobium sp. M1088. The sequence goes on from NZ_JAMYMO010000027.1 coordinate 60,668, forward strand.
CCCTATTCCGGCTCCGCAAACCGTTGCGAACAAAGCAGAAACGATGCTTGATGGGCGATGAACCTCGCCGCCCGTGATTCGTCCTTCCAGCCGGCCTATCTGGCGAAGCTCAACGCCGAGCAGCGGCTTGCCGTCGAACATGGCGACGGCAAGATCGCCGGACCGTTGCTGGTCATTGCCGGCGCCGGCTCCGGCAAGACCAACACGCTGGCGCACCGGGTCGCGCATCTGATCGTCAGGGGTGCCGACCCGCGCCGCATCCTTTTGATGACATTTTCGCGCCGTGCCGCAGCGGAAATGGCCAAGCGGGTCGAGCGCATCGCCGGCGAGGTGCTGGGGCGCGATGCCTCGGTGATTACCGATGCGCTGAGCTGGGCCGGCACGTTCCACGGCATCGGCGCCAGGCTGCTGCGCGATTATGCGCTGGAGATCGGTCTCGATCCGGCCTTCACCATCCACGATCGCGAGGATTCCGCCGACCTGATGAACCTCGCCCGCCACGAGCTTGGGTTTTCAAAGACCGAAGCCCGCTTCCCGACCAAGGGCACCTGCCTGGCGATCTATTCGCGCGCCGTCAACGCACAGGCGCCGCTCGGCGAGGTGCTGGGTTCGGTGTTCCCGTGGTGCGCCGGCTGGGCCGAACAGCTGAAGCAATTGTTCGCCCGATATGTCGAGGCCAAGCAGGCGCAGAATGTGCTCGATTACGACGACCTGCTGCTCTACTGGGCGCAGATGGCCGGCGAGCCGGAAATCGCCGCGCATCTGGGTGCGCGTTTCGACCATGTGCTGGTCGATGAATACCAGGACACCAACCGGCTGCAGGCATCGATCCTGACGGCGCTCAAGCCCGACGGATCGGGGCTGACGGTGGTCGGCGACGACGCGCAGTCGATCTATTCGTTCCGCGCCGCGGAAGTGCGCAATATCCTCGATTTTCCCAAGCAGTTCGCGCAGCCGGCGGAGGTCGTCATGCTGGAGCGCAACTACCGCTCGACCGAGACGATACTGACCGCCGCCAATGCGGTAATCGGCGAAGCGTCGGAGCGTTTCACCAAAAATCTCTGGACCGAGCGCAAATCGGCGGAAAAGCCGAAGCTGGTCAGCGTGCGCGACGAGACCGAGCAGGCGAGCTATGTCTGCCAGGCGATACTCACCGAACGCGAGGCCGGCACCGTTCTCAAAGCACAGGCGGTGCTGTTTCGCGCCTCGCACCATAGCGGCCCGCTGGAGATCGAGCTGACGCGCCGCAACATCCCCTTCGTCAAGTTCGGCGGGCTGAAATTCCTCGATGCCGCCCACGTCAAGGATATGCTGGCCGTGCTGCGCTTTGCCGAAAACCCGCGCGACCGCGTCGCCGGCTTTCGCGTGCTGCAACTTCTGCCGGGCATCGGCCCTTCGGCCGCCAATGCGATCGTCGAGACCATGGCAAATTCGCTTGACGAGACGATGGGGCTTGCCCGCTATCGGCCGCCGCAGCGTGCCGCCGACGACTGGCCGGGCTTTGTCGCGCTCTATAGCGGCCTGCGCGCCGGCGCGCAAAAATGGCCGGCCGACATCGAACAGGTCAGGCTCTGGTACGAGCCGCATCTGGAACGTATCCACGAGGACGCAACGACGCGCCGGGCCGATCTCCTGCAGCTCGAGCAGATCGCTTCCGGCTATGCGTCGCGCGAGCGCTTCCTCACCGAGCTGACACTCGATCCGCCGGACGCGACCAGCGACGAGGCCGGCCCGCCGCACCGCGACGAGGATTATCTGATCCTGTCGACGATCCATTCGGCCAAGGGCCAGGAGTGGAAGAACGTCTTCGTGCTCAACACCGTCGACGGCTGCATCCCGATCGATCTCGGCGTCGGCAGCAAGGAGGACGTCGACGAGGAGCGGCGGCTGCTCTACGTGGCGATGACGCGGGCCAAGGACAGCCTGCACATGGTCATGCCGCATCGCTTTTTCGTCCACGGCCAGGCGGCGCGCGGCGACCGCCATGTCTATGCCTCGCGCACGCGCTTCATCCCGCGCTCGATCCTAGGCGCCTTCGAACAGCTGGCTTGGGCCAGCGTCCAGGCCCCGGACGATCCGCGCCGCCAGCCGCAGGTGCGCGTCGACCTCGGCGCCCGCATGCGCGGCATGTGGAAGTAGGCACCCGCCTCGACGTCGGCGCTTGCTCGCCCGGCGACCGCTCCCGGAGCCGGCGAAAAAACAATCCCGGCAACATGGAACCTCGCGCCGTGATCCGCGTTTCTGCCCGACCCCCAGACCGGAGAACGGCGTCCGCCGTGACCTCCGCCCATTCGAGAGGCCAGAATGCACGACAGGACGTTTTCCACCCCGGTCGCCCTAACCGTTGGCGCCGGCTACAAGCGTACGATCGCTTCGTTCTCCGAGATGCACGAATTCCTGACCGAGTTCCCGCCTTCGCGCCGCCGGCTGAGCTATGGCGCCGCGGTGAAGGCCTGCGAGGCGGCACGTGCCGGCGATATCTCGGCCGAAGCGGCACGCGACGCCCTGATCACCTTTGCCGTAACGGCAGGCATCCTCTGGCCGGCCGCCCAGCCGGCGGTCTCGGTCAAGCCGGTCGCCCGGGGCCTCGGCGGCTACGCCGCCTGACAGAAACGACCATCAATGGACCGTCATCGGGCCGCCGCCCGGCGGGTCGCCCGCTGCCGCGGTTTCGAAACTGACCTGATCACGGCCGTTCGATTTGGCCCTGTAAAGGTGCTTGTCCGCCACCACGAACATCTCGGCGTAGGTGGTCGGCCCGCTGAAGGCGACGCCGCCGATGCTGACCGAGAGAGGACAGGGCCGGCCGCCAGGCGAGAACTCCGCCTCACGGACGCGCCGGCGAATTGTCTCCGCCACCAGCCAGGACTGCGAAGGATCTGCGCCGGGAAGGAAAACCGCAAATTCCTCGCCGCCGATCCGGCCGACGATGTCGGCGCCGCGCAGCTGGCCCTGGATTGTCCTGGCGATCAGCTTGAGCGCCTGGTCTCCGCAGTCGTGGCCGAGGCGGTCGTTGACGGATTTGAAATGGTCGGCATCGACGATCAGCAAGGCTCCGGCATTAACGACGGAATGGCTGCGGGCCTGTTCGAGATAGGCCTCGACGAGCATGGAAAATGCACCCCGGTTGAATACCGCCGTCAGGCTGTCGGTCGCCGCGACGACGGCCAGTACCTTCTGCGCGATCGCCAGCTGGCGCATTTTCCACATGAGGAAGAAGAAGAACGAGCTGGCCAGGACAAGCGGCAGCAGCAGGTCTGTGAGCTGCGCCCGCCACAGCGCTTCCGGCGACAAATATGGGAAATTAAAGGAATCGACGAGGAATGCGGCTGCAATGCAGACCGCCGTGCCCGCGACGGTAACCGCCACGACCCTGCCCCAGCTCGTCGGGGACAAATCGATCTGCATGCTTTTGCTCCTGCTTCAGCAGGCTACCTTGAAGCAACAGCGCAAACGAAGTCCTAAGACTTTGCTTTCAATTCGATCGCAGTCGAAGCGAACCAGCCGTCGAGATGGCGGCCAGATAAGAAGATCGGTCCTAAATCAGCTGCCGTCTGATGCTCATCCGCGTTACCGCGGTCACAAGAATGGCGCCGATCATGAAATAGATGGTCGCGACAATGTCGCCCTGGTGGAAATAATAACCGGAGTTGAGAAGCGCCAGGACCACGGCGAAGAACGCCACGAGGCGCAAGGGTTCATTGGGCATGCGTGCCAATTCTCGCTGTTGCTGCTGAATGCTGCTGAAGCGGCCGCCCTCACGACCATCCGCTCCATAAAATGTTTCGGCGGGTTTTGCAATCTCGGCAGATCGTCCTCTATCCTCCGTCCGCTTCACCAGCCGCCCCAGGTTCAGGCGAAAGCCCTGCCCTCCTCGCTGCGCTGGAACATCGTCAGGTCCAGTCCGAGGCTTGGCTTGCCCAGAATGGTCAGGATCGCATGCGCCTGGCCGCGGTGGTGGGTCTGGTGGTTGAAGAAGTGGTCGAGCGCCGGCGCCAGCCGCTGCGAGACGGTGCGCATATCCAAGACGGTCATGTAGGAGAAGCGGCCCGACAGCGCCTTGTCGCTCAGGCCGTCGACCCAGTCGATGATCCGTTTGTCCTCGGCCTCGCGCGCCAGCCGCAAGCCTGGCAAGGCGCGGTGCAGGACCGTGTCGAGCCTTGCCGGCGCGTCGCCCTCGCCGGTGAAGCGTTTCATCCAGATACGGTCGGCTGCCAGGAGGTGGTTGAGCGTTCCCATCATCGAACCGAAGAAGACGCCGACATTGCGGTCGAACTCTTCCTCGTCGAGATCGGCGGCGGCATCGTAGATGCGGCCGTTGGCCCATTGATTGTAGGCCGCAAACATCCTGAAATGCTGTTTCATTTTCTCCCGACCTGCGAGACCCCCTGCGCGGGTCCGTTTCGGGCATAGTTAGACTGCAAGGACGCTGCCGCCAATGACCATTCTGCTCTATGACCTTGTCGGACGCGATGCCGCCCGCCCATTCAGCCCACATTGCTGGAAGGCGGCGATGGCGCTGGCCCACAAAGGGCTCGACATCACCAGCGTGCCGACCCGTTTCGTCGAAGTGCCGAAGGTGGAAGGCGGCGTCTCGAAGCTCGTTCCGGTGATCCGAGACGGCGAGACGGTGGTCGCCGATTCCTTCGCCATCGCGCTCTATCTCGAGGAGGCCTATCCTGAGCGGCCGACATTGTTTTCCGGCGACGGCGGCAAGGCGACGGCGCGCCTCATCGAACGCTGGTCGCAGCTGACCATCCATCCCTACGTCACCACCGCTGCGATACTGGACCTGCACGCTATGCAGGACGAGGCGAACGCCGCCTATTTCCGGCAGAACCGCGAGCAGCGCTTCGGCAAGCGCCTGGAGGCGGTTTACGCCACCCGCGACGCCGGGCTCGCCGGCTTCCGCGCCTCGCTGGAGCCGCTGCGCTCGATGCTTGGCTATCAGCCCTTCATCGGCGGCCGGTCGCCGCTATTTGCCGACTACATCGTTTTCGGCGCGCTGCAATGGGCGCGCATCGCCACGCCCTACCGGCTGCTCGACGACAGCGACGTCGTGGCGCAATGGTTCGAACGATGCCTCGATCTGCATGGCGGCCTCGGCCGCAACGTCGCGGCGGCAGCGATCGCCCCGCTCGAGAGTTGAAATCGGCAGTTTTTATCGGAGGCGCCACATTTTGTTCTTGCTTTGTGCCGGCAGCTATGCTACTAATCTCGATATGGTGATGATTCGCACCGACGCCCGCCCGGCCTGCCGAGGCGGGTTTTGTTTTGCCGATCGAGGTCCAACGGCGTTGCCGGCAGGGATGTCGTCCGGCCTTAGCTGCAAGTTGCCAGCCGGCGAAATGCGACAATGCGGGTAGACGAAGTGTCGCTCGAAGCGCCTCATCAGTGCCTGGATCGAAGCAAACAAGACGAACATCCGGCGAACCGGGCAATCACAACAAAGGCAGCGCGCCATGACGGCAAACCCAGAGTTCCCGGCCGATTTTCGCGCTGCGCTCGCCAACCTTTTCCTGTGGCGGCGCGACGTCAGGCGGTTCAAGCCGACGCCGCTCCCCGATGGAGCGCTGGAGCGGCTGCTCGAGCTTGCCAGCGCCGCGCCGTCCGTCGGGCTGAGCCAGCCCTGGCGCTTCGTCGTCGCCGAGAGCGAAGCATGCCGCGCCGCCGTCAGGGCCTGCTTCGAGCGCTGCAACGCGGAGGCACTCCAAACCTTTTGCGGTGAACGCGCCGCCCTGTATTCGCGCCTGAAGCTTGCCGGCCTGAATGAGGCGCCCTGCCAGCTTGCGGTTTTCGCCGACCGCGCAACCGAGCAAGGACATGGGCTCGGCCGCCAGACCATGCCGGCCACCATAGACTATTCGGCTGTCATGGCGGTCCACACGATGTGGCTGGCGGCGCGGGCCGAAGGAATAGGCATGGGCTGGGTCTCGATCCTCGATCCGGCGGAGATGGCGACGATCCTGGATGTGCCGCCGGAGTGGACGCTGATCGGTTACTTCTGCATCGGCTATCCCTCGGAGGAACACAGCGTGCCGGAACTGGAACGGGAAGGCTGGGAAACCCGGCGGCCGTCTATCGTGACAAGGCGGTAGTGGAATGGCGGCGCTGCGCGGGGAAGAATGACTCCTCCCTGCAGGGCTGTGGATGTCATGGATGGTTTCGCCGATCGTCAGCATTGCCAGCAAGACACACCATGGCAAAGCCAGTCGTGACGGGCTTGACCTGAGGGAAGGGCATAGAATGTTTCGCTACGACATGCAGGCCGAGATCTGGGTCTATCCGGGCAAGGGCGGCTGGCATTTCGTGACGCTGCCGCCGGAGCTTGGAGCCCGGATCAAGACGGCGATGGTGGGGATGGCAAGGCCCTGGGGCTCGCTTGGCGTGGAAGCCGTCATCGGCCAGACCAGATGGCGGACATCGCTGTTTCCCGACCAGAAATCCGGCAGCCTGCTCTTGCCGATCAAGACCGCGGTGCGGGTCCGCGAAGGCCTCGGGGCTGGCGACACGGCCAACCTGACGATCGAGATGCAGTTATGACGACGTTGTGTCAGGCTGACGACGACGCGCTATAGCCCAGTCGGTCGGATCCAAAGTGAGTACGGTTTCTGGAAAATCCGATGCTCAACAAAAAGATGAGCGGCGGCATGGTTCGACTTGAAAGTCCGCCGCCCCAGCGCAGAAATGCGCGCTGCGCCGGCCTCCCCTTGGCAAGCCGGCGGGCGGCTTGTATAGAGCCCGCCACCCTCAATTCCACTCTCCATGACAAGGACGATCCCATGGCGCTCGAACGCACTTTTTCCATGATCAAGCCGGACGCGACCCGTCGCAATCTCACCGGCGCTATCACCAAGATACTGGAAGATGCCGGCCTGCGCGTCGTCGCTTCGCGCCGGGTGTGGATGAGCCGCCGCGAGGCGGAAGGTTTCTATGCCGTCCACAAGGAGCGTCCGTTCTTCGGCGAGCTGGTCGAATCCATGTCGTCGGGCCCGACAGTCGTGCAGGTACTGGAAGGCGAGAACGCCATTGCCAAGAACCGCGAAGTGATGGGCGCCACCAATCCGGCAAGCGCCGCCGAAGGCACCATCCGCAAGCTGCACGCGCTGTCGATCGGTGAGAATTCCGTGCACGGTTCCGATGCGCCGGAAACCGCCGCGCAGGAGATCAAATACTGGTTCTCGGACACCGAGATCGTCGGCTGAGCCGGCATCCCGAACCCCATCAAGAAGGCCGGCACAACGCCGGCCTTTTTTGCTAAAGCGCGTCGCGTTCGACCGGCCTCCTGCGACGCGTGTCAGGTTTCTTGTCTTGATGCATATCGGTATCGCAAAACCGCTGCACAGTTTTGCGCGACATGCAGTAGCCGACATTTTCAGCTTCAGGCTCCTCGACCGGTCACGGGTGCGTTAAGCTCGGAGCGGCGGATCAAACGCGGTCCCGACAATGGAGCCGACCAGGCCATGACCAGCACCATTCCCGGTTTCTTCCAAGGCACCGAAATGCCAACCGGCGGCTGGTGGGAAGCGCTGTGGCCCGAGCCCGCCAGCGTCCTGGCGGCGGTCGGCATGAAGCCCGGCACGGACGTGGTCGATCTCTGCTGCGGCGACGGCTGGTTCACGCTGCCAATCGCCAGGGTCGCCCGTCATGTAATCGCTATCGACATTGATGCCGATCTGCTCGAAGTCGCCAGGCGGCGGCTGGCCGAAGGAGGCGCTGGCAATTGCGAGTTTTTGGCGGGGGACGCCTATGACCTTGCCAGGCTGGTGCCTCAAACCGTCGACTTCGTCTTTATCGCCAACGCTTTCCACGGCGTTCCGGATCGGCCGCGGCTTGCCCGCGCCGTGCGCGCGACGCTTGGCCCTGCGGGTCGTTTTGCCATCGTCAACTGGCACCAGTATCCGCGCGAGCAAACCACGGTCCTGGGCGAGCCGCGCGGGCCAAAGACCGAGCTGAGGCTGTCACCCGAACAGACCACCGCGTCGGTGGAAGCGAGCGGGTTCAAGCTCGCCGAGCTGGTTGATGTGCCGCCCTATCACTATGGCGCGGTATTCAAACTCGCGACGAATTGAGAAATATCGCATGAGATGCGGCATCGTCGCCCGATACATGTCGCCCGCCGCCCCCTAGCGGCGGGTTCTGCCAGTCTATTTCGCCTCGCGTTCCTTCACGTTCGCATGTTCGTTCGCCGCTTCCGTGTCGGTGGACGGGGTCTTGGTCTCTTCACCTGAAAACGGGCTGCCCTGCCCCGGTGCGAGATCGCCGCTATGGCCGGCCTTGTTGGTCTGGAACGGTTGGCTGTCCGCTTTGAGACCGTGGTCAAGAGCATTGACGAGATGGTCGTCCGCCTTGGCAAGGCCGGTAAAGGCAAGGAGCGATGCACCGGTGGCGGCAAGGATAAGCGTGTGCGTTTTCATGTCTGGACTCCTTTGAGTTAAGGCCAGAACGAGCCGCAGCCATTCTGGCGGCTTCAACGAAGGGACAAACGTCCCTTTTGCCTTACCCGCCATTCATGAAGAACTAACGCGCCCCCTGCCCGGCCTATTCCCGCTGAAACACAACGTGATCGGCATGCGGCTGCCGCGCGGGCCAATCGGCGCGGACTAAGCGCTAGCTCGCGGCGTTGAAGCGCAGGATGTCGCGGCCGTCTCTGTCGGCGATGACAAGCTTGCCGGCGTCGACGTGGTAGGATGCTGCTTTGGCCAGCGCCTCGAACAGCGCCTTTTCCTCGGCCATGACCTGAGGCGCGCAGGCCTTGAAGGTCGAGCCGATGTCGCTGACGGCGATCGTCGAGCCGTCTACCTTGGCAGTGGCGAAATAGACGTTGCAAGGGCCGCTGCCGCCGGCCTTGCCGGCTTCGCTGATGCGGAATGTCGCCCGTGGCTCGGCAATCACGCCGACACCGTCGATATATTCGACCAGCCAGCTTTGGCCGAACACGGAGGCTGCCGCCGGCTCGTCGCCCGGCGCCGCCATTTTCAGCATGATGGTCTGTGGCGCGTCGCTGAGCGGGTCGACCTGATGGCGCGCATCTGTGACGAACAGCAGCCGGTCGTCGACAGTGATGCGCGCCTGCAGCGCGTAGGTCATATCAGGCCGGATCACCTGCGGGTCGAAGCTGATCTCGAACTTGATCGGCACCTGGCCGGCCGGCACCACCTTGCGCTCACCGATGATTGCGGCCGGCGCGTCCGTCGGCCAGCGACACGTCGGCAAGCTGCACGGAAAGCACGGCATTGGGCGGCAGCGCGATGCGCTCGCGATACATCACCTCGCCCTTGAGGGTCTTTTCGGCAGCCGCGGAATGATCCGGGACGGCTAGGATGCCGACGGCCAGCGGCACCAGTCCGAAGATGAAGAACTCGGCGATCCTGTCCAGCATGATCCTGCTCCCCTTCCGGCGAAGGGTCTCGCAGGATTGCGGTCAATGAATGGCTGGCCGGGTATGGATGGCTGTCGCAGGGATTTATTTCGACGGCGGCTGCTTCCAGCGGCCCGCCGCCTTGTCGTCGGCATCCTTGGCGTCGACCCAGCCGCCCTCGGAACCGTCGCTATGGTGTTCCTTTTTCCAGAACGGCGCCCGTGATTTCAAATAGTCCATCAGGAAATTCGCGGCCTCGAACGCCGCCTGCCGGTGGGCGGAAGCCGCCACTACCAGCACGATGTTTTCGCCGGGCGCGATCTTGCCGTGGCGATGGATCGCGGTGAGCCCCTGCAGCGGCCAGCGCTCGATTGCCTCGCCGGCGATGCGGGATATCTCGGCTTCCGCCATGCCGGGATAATGTTCGAGCTCGAGCGCCGAGAGCCTGCCTTGCTCGTCGCGGCAAAGGCCGGAGAAGGTCACCACAGCGCCGATATCGTTGCGACCCCTGGTCAGCCTGGCGATCTCGGCGGCGACGTCGAAATCCTCCGCCTGGATGCGCACGACCGGCACCACCGCGGACATGGTTCAGCCACCGGTCATCGGCGGGAACAGCGCGATCTCGCGCGCGCCGGCGATCTTCTCGCGGTGCTCGACATGTTCCTGGTTGATGGCGACGCGGATCACGTCAGGATATTGCAGCGCGTTCTCGTACTCCTCGCCGCGCGATTTCAGCCAGCGCAACAGGTCGGCGACCGTTTCGATGCCGGCCGGCAGTTCGACCTCTTCCTCCGGTCTGCCGATCCGCTCGCGCACCCAGGCGAAATAGATGAGCTTCGTCGACATTTTATTCATCCATGATGTGCTTGAGGCCGGCGCGGAAATAGTCGTAGCCGGTGTAGAGCGTCACCAGGGCTGCGATCCACAGCAGCACCAGCCCGGTCTGGGTGGTCAGCGGGAAGATCTTGTCGCCGGCGGGACCTGCAAGCAGGAAGGCGATGGCGATCATCTGGATGGTGGTCTTCCATTTGGCGAGCTGCGTCACCGGAACCGAGACCTTCAAGGCCGCCAGATATTCGCGCAGGCCCGAGACCAGGATCTCGCGGCACAGGATGATGATCGCGGCCCATAGCGACCAGCCGGCGATGCCGGCATGGCGGTCGGTGTCGGCGGCAAGCAGCAGCAGGCAAGTGGCGACGAGCAGCTTGTCGGCGATCGGGTCGAGCATCTTGCCGATGTTGGAGGTCTGCTGCCAGGCGCGCGCCAGATAGCCGTCGAAGTAATCGGTGATCGAGGCGAGCAGGAAAATGATGAGCGCCGACCAGCGCGCGAAGTCGCTCGATTTCAGATGCCCTTCCAGGAAGAAGCACAGCACCACCAGCGGCACCGCCAGGATGCGGGCATAGGTGAGCATGTTGGGCAGGTTGAATGCGCGCTGAGCCATGTTTTGGGAACTCTTTCTGCCTGCTTAGTCAAATCAGAAGCGAATGTGGGGGGTCAACAGGCCAGAATCGATTAGCCAGCCGAAATGTCGGCAATACGTCTTAGCTCTCGTGAAAATGATTGTAGACCAATTTCGCCACCTGCTCGGAAATGCCGTCGACCTTGACCAGGTCCTCGACGGCGGCACGGCTGACCGCCTTGGCCGTGCCGAAATGCATCAGCAGCGCGCGCTTGCGACCGGGTCCGATGCCGCTGATCTCGTCGAGCGGGCTCTTGACCATCTCCTTCTTGCGGCGGGCGCGGTGCGAACCGATGGCGAAGCGATGGACCTCGTCGCGCAGCCGCTGGACGAAATAGAGCACCGGATCGCGAACGGGCAGCGAGAATGGGGCCTTGCCCTTGACGAAGAAGCGTTCGCGGCCGGCATCGCGGTCCTGACCCTTGGCGATGCCGATGGCCACGACGCGGTCCTCGATGCCGAGATCGGCGAGGATCTCGCGCACCGCCGTCATCTGGCCCTGGCCGCCGTCGATGAGGATGACGTCGGGCCAGGCGGGGAAGCCGCCCGCGTCCTCGATATCGTCGCCCGGTTCGGTAGGGCTCGCCTCGCCCGCGCCCTCGGTTTGCGGGGCGTCGCCATGTTCCTTCAACAGCCGCGAAAAGCGCCGCTGCATCACCTCGCGCATCATGCCGAAATCGTCGCCCGGCGTGATCTCGGTCGAGCGGATGTTGAACTTTCGATACTGGTTCTTCACAAAACCTTCCGGCCCGGCGACGACCATGGCGCCGACGGCGTTGGTGCCCATGATGTGCGAGTTGTCATAGACCTCGATGCGCACCGGCGGTTTTTCCAGGCCGAAGGTCTCAGCAAAGCCAGTGAGCAGCCGCGCCTGGGTCGAGGTTTCGGCGAGCCGCCGGCCGAGCGCCTCGCGCGCGTTCTGCAGCGCGTTGTCGGTCAGGTCCTTCTTCTCGCCGCGCTGCGGCACGGAGATTGACACCTTGCGGCCGGCGCGGGTGGAGAGGGCCTCCGCCAGCAATTCCTGGTCCTCGACGCCATGCGACAACAGGATGGTGCGTGGCGTCGGCTTGTCGTCGTAGAACTGCGCCAGGAACGATCCCAGCACCTCGCCGGCTTCGAGCGCCGGATCGGCCTTGGGAAAATAGGCGCGGTTGCCCCAGTTCTGGCCGGTGCGGAAGAAGAACACCTGGATGCAGACCTGGCCGCCCTCCTGATGGATGGCGAAGACATCGGCCTCGTCGACGGTCTGCGGATTGATGCCTTGATGGCTCTGCACATGCGACAGCGCCGCCAGCCGATCGCGATAGATGGCGGCGCGTTCGAAATCGAGGTTCTCCGAAGCCTGCTGCATGGCGGCGGAGATCTCCGTCTTCACCTTCTGGCTGCGGCCGGAGAGAAAATCCCTCGCCTCGGCGACAAGCCTTGCATAGTCGCCGTGCGAGATTTCGCCGGTGCACGGGCCGGCGCAGCGCTTGATCTGGAACAAAAGGCAAGGCCGGGTGCGGTTCTCGTAGAAGGAGTCGGTGCAGCTCCTGAGCAGGAAGGCGCGCTGCAGCGAGTTGATGGTACGGCCAACTGCGCCGGCCGAGGCGAAGGGGCCGAAATAGTCGCCCTTGCGCGAGCGCGCGCCGCGGTGCTTGTAAATACCGGGCGAGACATGGTCGCCGGTCAACAGGATATAGGGGAACGACTTGTCGTCGCGCATCAGCACGTTGAAGCGTGGCCGCAAGCGCTTGATGAGGTTGGCTTCAAGCAGCAGCGCTTCGATCTCGGTGCGGGTGACGACGAACTCCATCGTCGATGTCTCGCGCACCATGCGGCCGATACGGCTGGTGTGGAACCGGCCTTGCGCGTAGCTGGTGACCCGCTTCTTCAGGCTGCGTGCCTTGCCGACATAGAGCACGTCGCCGGCGGCATTCATCATGCGGTAGACGCCGGGCGCATTGGGCAGCCGCTTTACCAGCGTCTGGATCACCTCGGCGCCGACCATGCCGTCGGCGTCGCCGGCATGCGGGGTCCAGTCGATGGCGGTGAAGGTAACGTCCGGACCGCTGGCTGCAGGCTCGACGACCTCCTCGGCCGCCTCGTCCTCGAGGTCGATTTCGGGCGGCAGGTCGTCGGCGCCACCGCGCGTTTTTTGTTTCTGGTCCATGGGGCTCATTCCGTCATGCCTGTCACATCGGGCGTCTGCCATGCAAGATGCTGGCCGCCGTCAAGCGCGATCATCTGGCCGGTGACCGAGCGTGCCGCCCAGAGATAACGGATAGTGGCACCGAATTCCGGCAATTCCGGGCCGCGTTTCAGGATCAGCCCGGCAATCTGAGCATCGAAATCGCTGTCGTGCTGGCGCGTGTTCTTCAAGGTCGGGCCAGGACCAATGGCGTTGACACGGATGCGGGGACCCAGCGCCTGCGCCATCATCTCGGTCGCCGCCCACAACGTCGACTTCGACAGCGCATAGGAGAAATAACGCGGCGTCGGCCGCCAGACGCGCTGATCGATCATGTTGACGATCAGCCCCTCACTGTTCTGCGGCAAGGCCCGGGCGAAAGTCTGTGCCAACAGCGCCGGCGCCTTGACGTGCATGGCGAAATGGCGATCCCAGGCCGGCCAGTCGAAATCCTCAACGCTGTCGTGCTCGAACAGCGAGGCGTTGTTGACCAGCAGCGACACCGGCCCGAGCGCCGCCGCCGCGCGACCGACCAGGTTGCTGACGGCGTCCATCTCGGTCAGGTCGGCAGCAATCACTGCGGCCCGGCCATGTCGACCAAAATGACCACTGTTGATTTCGGCCGCCAGTGCCTCCGCCTCGGCCAGCGAGCGATTGCAGTGAATGGCGACGGCAAAACCATGCGCGGCAAGATCTTCGACGATCGCCCTGCCGATCCGTTTCGCACCGCCCGTCACCAGTGCCGTCGCGGCGACCTTGCTCATCTGTCAATCCTTAATCCGATGCCGATTCCGGCCTGCCGGGATCGCGCCGGCAAATTATGGCCCGCCAAGCGTTAAATCCCATTTCCACCTGGGGCAGGATTGTGGCAAAGTGCCCGGTGGGCGTTTTGGCTCGACCGGAATTCGGGCCAGCCCGCCCGCAATATAGGGCTCTGGAGCCCTTACACCAAGCCGTGTGCAGTGCAGCACGGCGAACCTGCTGACATTCGCTGTTGCGAAGATGCAACGTCAAGGTTCTGCCTCATTCGTGCCAGGGAATGACCCAAGTTCAGGTTCGCTTCAGCCGCATTTCGACACGACATTTGGAACCGTTGAACGCCGGATCCGTTTCATCCCCCGGACGGGTTGAGGGCGCTCATAAACAACAAGCCTGTGTCCTGTGGCTTAAGGAGTAAAGAACAATGCAAGCCAATCTTAAATTTGCGCGACCGCTCGCGGTGGCGTTTGGGCTGTTCGCCCTCGGCGGAACCGCCTATGCCGCGGACGTGGTTCAGGAAGAGCCGCCGGCACCTGCCCCGATCGCAGAACTTCCGGTCGCATCCTGGGCCGGTCCCTATGCCGGTGTGAGCGTCGGCTACGGCTTCGCTGGCCACGCCAAAGCCAAAGACATTGGCGTCGACGTCGACACCAAGGGTTTTGTCGGCGGCGTCTTCGGCGGCTATAACTGGCAACAGGAGAACTTCGTCTACGGTGCCGAAGCCGATATCGGCTACAACGGCGTCAAGGGCGACGATGCCGGCATCGAGGCCAAGGGTGGCTTCGAGGGCTCGCTGCGTGCCCGCCTCGGCTACGCTGTCACCCCGGACATCCTGCTCTACGGCACCGCCGGTGGCGCGCTGAAGAACCAGAAGATTGAAGCTGCCGGCGTAAGCGACACCAACACGCAGTTTGGCTGGACAGCCGGCGTCGGTACCGACATCAAGATCACCGACAATGTGTTCGGCCGTGTCGAGTATCGTTACACGGACTTCGGCAGGAAGGACTTCGACGGTATCGGCAAGGTCAAGTCGACCGACAATCGCGTCACTTTCGGCGTCGGTATGAAGTTCTAAGTCGTCCAAGCCACGACACGAAAAAGCCGGGCCTCGCGCCCGGCTTTTTTTGTGGCACCGGTTGGGGCCGCCCGCCCTCAAGCCGGGATGGCGGGCTTCAGCTCCGGGAATTTCTCGTCGAAGCGTGCCGCCCAGCGCGTCAGCCGGCCGCGGCCCTTTTCCCATTTTCCAGCGAAGCGCAGCGAGAGATAGCCGAGGCAGGCGCGCAATGCGATCTGGCCGAGGGTGATTTTCTTCGGCAGCTTCGGCGGGTTTGCGTTGAGCAGATCGAGCGCGTCCGAAATCTTCGTCCACTGGCGCTCGAGCCAAGGCTGGTAGACCATCTCTTCCGGCCGTGTGCGCCGCTCGTAGACCATCGACAGCGCGCAGTCGCAGATGCCGTCGGCCAATGCCTCCAGCACCTCCGCCTCGAGGCGCTTGTCGGGATTGCGCGGAAACAATGCGTTCTTCGACATCCGGTTGAGATGCTGGGTGATGGCGCGACTGTCATGGACCGAGCGGCCGTCGTCGAGCACCAGCACCGGGATCTTGCCGAGCGGATTGGCGCCGATCAGCGCGGCCGGTCTTTCCTCGGTCTTTATCGGCACGAGATCGACGGCGATGCCGGCATGAAGTGCTGCCATGCGCACCTTGGAACTGTAGGGAGAAGTAGACGCGTAGAGCAGTCTGGGCATTGTCGATTCCTGTTTGCCGGCTACAGCTCCATATGCCCCATTGGACGCGCAAAGGATGCGGTAGCATTGTGACTTCGTGCATGACCCTCACCGAAAATCGATTCCGACAGGGGCTCGTGCATGGGCACCGTTGACCGATCATGCAGGGTTCATCAACGGCCAGAGGCGGAAAACCGCGCCGCCAGCGTACAACCATTGTCTCGCGTTCGGATGCGATGAATCGGAGGTGCGTCGGCAGACGCGAGCACGTCGGACAATCCAGATCCGAGCAACTACCAACTAGGCCTTGCACCGAAGGTTTGGTTTTGGCAGCCACAAAAATCCCACCGGACTTCGCCGCACGGCGAAGTCCTGGGAGCTGCGAAAAGATGTCTTCCTCCCGCCTCTTTCTCGTCCTGCCCGACCGTCAGCCAGCAAGCGAGGCGCCTATTAGGCATCCCGCCATGGCTGTCTTGAGTACTGTCCCCGGCGATCGGAGAACGGCGACTACTTCTTGGCCTTCGCCTTTGCGGGCGCTGCCTTCGGCTTGGCCGCGGGCGCTGCTTTCTTCACTGCTGCAGAAGATTTCGCAGCGGCGGCCTTTGCCGGTGCTGCCTTCTTCGCAGCGGGCTTCGCCACGGCCTTTGCAGCCGGCTTCTTGGCCGGTGCAGCCTTGGCCTTGGCCGGTGCTGCTTTCGCCTTGGCAGGTGCTGCTTTCTTCACGGCCGGTTTTGCCGCGGCCTTGGCGGCCGGCTTTTTGGCCGGCGCTGCTTTTGCCTTAGGCGCGGCGGCTTTCGCTTTGGCCGCGGGTGCTGCTTTCTTCACAGCAGTTGCGGCCTTTGCCGCGGCTGCTTTTGCCGGTGCTTTCTTTGCCGGTGCCTTGGATGCCGGCGCTTTGGATGACTGCTTAGCCATATCATGCCCCTTCCGTTGTGCCGACGGCCGTTATTGACCCGGCGCGCATTGCATATCTGACTCGCGGCTTGCTAGCCAGCGAAGCATTAGAATGATTTTTGCAGCTTAAGTTTCGGTTACGGCGAGCGCGCGACCATTTTACCCGCGCAAAAACCGGCTGCGAATCTTTGTGTCCCGCAGCGAAGTCCTGCGACAGAAATTCTGGTCGCTCTATCTCGACCGGTCTTCTCGTCAAGCTCAGGACCTTTTCGACCAGCTTTGCGCTTCAACGTCCGACGCTCAGCGCGAACATTGTCAAGAGCGAAGGCGGTCGCCCGCCTCGTCTTGTTCGAAACGATAAACTACAGGTAAGTAGGAAGCAACGCGACGAGCACGCCGCTGCACTATCTTGCACGACGCGATGAAAGTAAGCAGACAGCTCGCATTTCTGAAGGACAGGATATCGTTCGATAGATCCGGTCGAGCCGACCGCGTGATCGAATGCGCTCGGCCGTTCAGGCGCCGAGCGGCTCACGGCTCATCTGCAGCCGGCGCGAAGGCTCGGCCCTGTGGAGATGGACGGCGAAGGTATCCCATGGCGGCATGACCGAAATCTGCGCCAGGATGCGCCCCGCTTCACCGCGATGATAGCCGCCGTGCAGTACGACGTGGGTCAGCATTTCCTGTCGCGACATCAATGCCTTATCCCCGTCGGTGAACACGAATGCGACGGGCTCGGACAGCTGCCGCGACGAAACGGTTTCGAGATAATCGAGATACCAGCGATCGGTCGCTGCGACCGCGGCGCGAAGTTCGTCGAACGCCGGCGTGTCCTCGGTGGTGTCGGCGGAGTAGCCATGGCTTGCGTCAACAAGGTGCGCCGAGAATATCCGCGACACCAGATGGCTGTGATCGACGAGCCGTATCACGGCCTGCCGTTCCTTGCCGTGAACATGCGGGTCGAGATTCGCCAGCTTTTCCAGCAGTTCGTCGTTGGCCCAGACCTGATAGGCAAACAGGCTGCGAAGCAGAGCGAGCGTATTCATGGTCGGTGTCCTTTTCCGGAAATGCGAGTATGTTGTTTATATTTTCAGGAGAATGGGCGAACGTGTCTACTCGCATTGCAAAACCGCATCCGCGCATGCGCAAACAGCCGCGCCAGGCGCGTTCCAGGGCAACCGTCGAGGCGATCATCGAGGCGGCGGCTCATGTTCTGAGCGGGCTGGGGTGGGCCGGCTTCACCACCAACAAGGTTGCCGAGACAGCAGGTGTAAGCATCGGCACGCTCTACCAGTATTTTCCCGACAAGCTTTCCCTGCTCGCCGCCGTCCGGCGCCGTCACTTCGATCATGTGCTGTCAGTCATTCGCGATTCGGCGGAAGACCAAAAGCCGCTCAGGAAATTCGCGCAGGAGCTGGTGCGCGGCATGATCGCCGCGCACAGCATTCACCCGACACTACATCAGGTGCTGCTCGACAAGGCGCCGGGCGATCGCGGCTCCAGGGCCGCCCATGCTTCGTTCCAGGCACAATACCTCAATCACTATGCGACTGCTGTCGCCACTTATCGCAAGCCAAGGAAAGGCGCCGACACGGAGGCCGTGGCGCGCGTGCTGTCGTCAGCGATCGAAGGTGTGATCCACAACGCGGCACGCCGGAACATGCTCGCCGCGCCGGAGCTGCAAAAGCAACTCGTCGAACTGATCTGCGCCTACCTATCGGGAGCGGGCCGTATCGGTCGATAGCGCATGGCACGGCGGAAGTCGGGATTTCTGTGTGTCGTTCAAACCCGGATTATGAGGTGCGGCAAGGACGATGCCAACAATGCCGCACCTGATGCGGCCAAGAGTGTGAGGACGATCTTTCGAAAAGTCGTCTCGCTAACGCCGATGTAGAGTCTCGCGCCAAGGAGTGTCGGTATCAACATCGCCGGCGCGACGACGGCAAACATCGGCAGCATTTCGAGCTTGATCTTTCCGGCCGCAAGATAGGCAGCCATCGTCATGGAGAGGGTCACAAGGTTGAAATTCTGGATAACAATACGCTGCCTGTCCTTTTCCCATTGGCGCAGCACGCACCACAGCGTTGGAACCGGGCCGGTGAAGCCGCCAAGTCCACCCATGATGCCGCCGACCAGACCTATTGCGCCGTCTGCAACAGGACCTCCGACCGTGATGGGAGGGAGGCGACGCGCAAAGAGCATCAAGGGACACCAAACGACCAGCAGCGCGCCGAAGACCAGCTTGAACAACTGCACATCCAGCAAGGGCAGGATGGCGACACCGACCGGAATCCCTAAGGTCCCGCCGATCAGGAAGGGCAGCAGAAGCCTGAGATCAAAACCCCGGCGGACGGTGACGGCAGCGATGATCTGACCGGTGAGCGCCCCAAAGACCGCCATGGCAGCAGCAAGCTGGGGCTCCACGGTCCAAACCCAAATCGACATGGCAACCAGGCTGAAAGCGAACCCGGAAAGCCCCTGGACGAAGCCTGCAACGACCGCGCCGAGAGCAACAGTATAAACAAGCGAATCCATGTGGTGCTGTTTCCCCCGCAAAATGATCGATGTGGTCGGTTGGCGTTGACATGCATGGAAGT
Source organism: Mesorhizobium sp. M1088 (assembly GCF_040318575.1). Taxonomy (NCBI): domain Bacteria; kingdom Pseudomonadati; phylum Pseudomonadota; class Alphaproteobacteria; order Hyphomicrobiales; family Phyllobacteriaceae; genus Mesorhizobium; species Mesorhizobium sp. M1088. Next base: position 79,639 of record NZ_JAMYMO010000027.1, read on the forward strand.
CTCCGATTTTCGCAACCTCGTCCGACCTTGGACCCTCAACACCAGAGAGGTATGAATGTCCTCCTTGCCGAGCTTGGCATTTGTCACATGGTTTTCGGCTGATCCCAGATCAGCCGCGGCTTTCTACGCGAATTTTGGAATTGTCTTCAGGCAAGAGCAGCATGGCTCCGGTCCGATACATTTCGCGTTCCAAGGTGAAGGGCTTGCGATCGAACTCTACCCGGCAGAAGCAACGACGCCGGAAGGAGCGGGAACGATGATCGGCTTCGAAGTCGCCAACGCAGATGAAGCTGCTTCTGCCGCCAAGGCCAACGGCCTTGGAATCATTGCGGACGTCAAGGCGACGGCTATGGGCCGACGTGTGATCGTCCGTGATCCTGATGGCCGTCAGGTGTTCCTTTTCTCGACCACCTAAGTGACGCAACAATCCGTCGGGATCGGAAAGCGCTGGTCAGCGCAGGACGCGGCAGCGGCCGTTGTAGACCATCCAGCGGTCGAAGCCCGAGACGCAGAATTCGACATTGTCGCCGATCGAGGCAAAGCCCTGGCCTTCTTCGATCAGGTACCAGATGGTGCGAGCGCCGCCATCGGAGAGGCTGACGGTGGCGCCGCAATAACGGCGGCCGATCGGCCAGGTGTCGTCGGCCGGCAGATAGCGATGCTGGTGGATGCGCTGGAAGTCGACGATCTGCACATCCGGCAGATGCGGCACGTGATGCACCTGATAGGAGAAGCGGTCGGTGATCTTGTTCAGCACCCAGGCCTCGCCGCAGACGCCGCTATCCTCGTCGGTATAGATTGCAAGGTCGGCCGCCTGGACTGCCTGGGTGACGCCAAGAGGCGCGGCCAGCGGCGTGCAAAAGGCGAGCAGTGCGGCAAGGGCGGATTGGGCGAAGCGAGTCATGGCAGCCTCTCAAGGTCGACTGCGCGCACTGTGCGGATTCGCTGACGCGCGGTCAAGCGGTTGTAGCGACCGTGGTTGTGGTGACGATGGTTGCGCTGACGGAACGGCAGGGCCACGCCTCAAACTACTCTCCCGCCAGCCAATCCAGCGTCCAGTGCGACGGCTGCTCAAGTGCAAGCAGCCGGTGCAGCGCCGGCAGCAGCGTCCGTAACTCACCCTCCAGCGTGAAGGGCGGATTGACCACCACCATGCCGCAGCCGTCGAGGCTCGGCTCGACGGCGTCCGGCCTGATCTCAAAACCGATGTCGAGCAGCTTCGAAATGCCCGTCTGCTTCAGCGCCTTGCGGAAGGCGGCGACCGCCCTGCGGTCCTTGAGCGGATACCACAGCGCGTAAATCCCTCCTGGCCAGCGCCGATGGGCTCTTTGCAGCCCGTCGACCAAGCGACCGAATTCGCCCTCTTCCTCGAAAGGCGGATCGATGAGCACGAGGCCGCGCTTTTCCTTTGGCGGCAGATGCGCGCCGAGCGCCAGCCACCCGTCGAGCTCGATCACCCGGGTCTGGAAGTCACCGTCGAACAGCGACTTCAGCCTGGCGGCATCCTTAGGATGCAGCTCGACCGCCGACAGCCGGTCCTGCTTGCGCATCAGGTGCCGGGCGATCAGCGGCGAACCCGGGTATTTTTTCACGCCGCCGTCCGGATTGAGCGAGCGGACGGCTTCAAGATACGGCGCCAGCAGTGCTGCCGCCGGCGCATCGAGGGCCGCATCGACGAGCCGGCCGATGCCGCCTTGCCATTCGCCGGTCTTTTGCGCTTCGGTCGACGACAGATCGTAGCGGCCGATCCCGGCATGGGTGTCGATGACCCGAAACGCCTTGTCCTTCTGTTTCAGATATTCGATCAGCCGGCTGAGCACGACATGCTTGACGACGTCGGCGAAGTTCCCGGCATGGTAGGCGTGGCGATAGTTCAATTGGAGCCCCTGCCCCAGCGCGGCGGTGGCGGCTGCGAGTTCGGATTTTCCGGCTGACGGCCTCCGAAACGGAATGCCAGCACCAGCCCGACCAGGCCGGCCGCCATCAGGGAAAAACCGACCGGGCGCGCCCGGCGGTCGACCTCGCCGGCCCCCGAGCGCAGGACGAGATCGACGGCCCGCATCGGAATGCCTTCGGCGTCGCCCGGACCGACGGTGAAGATGTAGGAACCAGGGGTAACGGTCGGGATCAGGCCGGCCTCGTCGCGAAAGATCCTGTCCGGCAGTTGCGGGCTGACCTGGCGCGGATTGTCGGAGTGATTGAACTGCAGCGTCGAGGCGAGCACCGTCCTGCCGCCGGTGGCGGCAGTGAGGGTCAACACAGTGCGCTGCTGCGAGACGATGCGCTCGGCTCTCGCCGTAAGGTCGACCAGCACGCGTAGCGGCCCGTCGCGTGCGCTCAGGGGCACGGTCACCGGCTTGAACCGGCCCCGGTCGTAAACCCGCCAGGTGCCGATCTCATGGCCGGAGAAATTGGTCATCGCCCAAGGATAGACGACGCCGATGCCGGTACCGATGAGCAGTATCAGAGCGAACAGGGAGCGCATGACGTCAAGACCCGGTGTTCGGCGCGCTGGCGCAGTCGCGGGCGTTCTCCATTTCGTCCAGGAGCATGTCAAGGCCGAGATCAAACGTCCGGTCGAACTCGGCGGTGCCGAAATAACGTCCGGCCGCAGCTACTTTTGGAAAATCCTGCGCCAGTTGCTCGTCGCTGACGATGGTCACGGCCGAAGGCCCCTTTGCATAGCCGGCAGTCTCGTCGAGGATGGCACCCATCAGATAATAGCCGGTGGTGCGGAACAGCCGCGCACCCAGTTCCGGTCCGAAGCCGCCGGCCTCGAACAGGCCAAGGATGCCGTTCAGCCAAGTGAGACAGGTCGGCGAATTCATCCGGTAGGTTACAAGGAACGTGGCAAAGGCCGGGTGCTCACGCGCGACGCGGCGGAAATCCTGCACGGCAATGCGTAACCTTTGTCGCCAAGGGAGGTCCGCGTCGGGCATTTCGAGGGAGCCGATCAGCCGATCCACCAAGGCTTCGAAGAGGTGCGCCACCGAAGGAAAGTGGTGATAGATGCTCATGGCTTCGCAGCCGAGTTCTGCCGCCAGCTTGCGCATCGAAAACCCGGCGAGGCCCTCGCTCTCGATCACCTTCAAAGCGGCATTCTCGATCATCTCGCGAGACAGCCGGCCGCGCGGTCGCTTTTTTTTGATCGATGTGTCCATGGTGCCGCTTGACAACTTACGCTGTAAGGTTCATTTTCGACGTTACCTTACACCGTAAGGCCAACAAACGCCAGAGGAGAATGTCATGTCTGCCTATCGTACTCTTTCATCAACGCATTCTTCCATCCGCCGCGCCTTCCTGCTCGCCGCCACCTGTGTGCTGACCCTGGCTGCAGCTCCTTCTTATGCCGATGAGTATGACGCGACCGTCAAGGACATCCAGTCGACCATGGGCGGGGTGCCCGGTTTCGTAAAGCAGTTCCCGAAAGCCGGTCTGCCCGGTGCATGGGCCGAGGTCAAGGCCATCCAGCTCAGCGACAAGACGGCGCTGCCGCCGAAGGTCAAGTCGCTGATCTCGCTGGCGGTGGCGGCGCAAATCCCGTGCAACTACTGTATCTGGTCGGACACGCAGGACGCCAAGCGCGCCGGCGCCACCGACGAGGAGATCCAGGAGGCGGTCGCCGTTTCAGCGCTGACCCGCCATTGGAGCACCATCTTCAACGGCATGCAGGTCGATTTCGATACGTTCAGGAAGGAGATGGGCGGGCAGTAATGCTTTCGTTATTAGAGCGGGACGCGTTCAGACTGAATTAGCCTTCCCGCTTCGACTGTTTTGTGTGATCCGCCAGCACCTCATCGATGACCCGCCACGATTTTTCCGCCTCGCGCTGGTTGCCGTCATGTCCCGAAGCGACGATCAGCGCCTTCCACAACGCCCAGCCCCGTGCGCGCGCCCAGCTGTGCTCGTCAAGGGCAATGGCGTCGCGGAACGCCTGACGGCTCTCGCCGTAAAATTCCGTCCACGCGATCACCAGATCACAGGCAGGATCGCCGATAGCCGAACTACCGAAATCGACGACCGCGTAGAGCTTGCCATCTTCGACGAGCAGATTGCCCGAGGCGACGTCGCCATGGACCCAGACCGGCGGCCCGTGCCCAAGCGACGCCAAGGCCGTAGCCCCCAACCCCACCCCGGCGGCCCTGTGGATGCGGCCGCCCCCCCCCCCCG
>NZ_JAMYMO010000028.1:0-83578 GCF_040318575.1 Mesorhizobium sp. M1088
ATAAGGTGTTCCACGGACGGCTCCCTTGTTTGAGATCTCAACGAACTCATTCTGGCACATCCGATGCCGTCGGGCGCCGTCCACCCCATCATGCCGTGACCTTGGCCGAGGAACCAGCGGAGCAGAATTCTGCGCCGCAGCGGCGCTCCGAAGTCAGGGCATGGATCCTGGGGTCTGCGCCGCGTCGCTTCGCTCCTTGCTCCGCCCCAGGATGACGAAGCCATGGACGTTTCCGCTAATCGCCAAGGCATGTGATCCGTCGAAGCCAACGACCGTGCAAAACTTCCGCGCTAAGTATCTAACGCGCCAGCCCAAAAATCGCGTCGCAGTCGAGGTGGGTTTCCAGTTCGGCTGCGATCTCGTCCAGTGCCCGTTCGACCTCGGCGCGGTAGTCGATGCCGCCGCCCTTGACGCCGAGGCTTTCGAGGAATTTCGCCCGGAAGGCGTCGGCGGAAAACAGCCCGTGCATATAGGTGCCCGATACCTTGCCGTCGGCCGAGATAGCGCCGTCATCGACGCCGTTGATAACGGCGGACGGCCGCAGCGTATCCGGACCGGTGGTGCGGCCGAGATGGATCTCGTAGCCCTCGAGCGGCAGATCGAACGGCACCGAGCGCGCGCTGACATTGCGCACCGTCTTTTCCGGCTCCATCACCGTTTCGACGTCGAGCAGGCCAAGCCCTTGTGTCTCGGTAACGCTGCCCTCGATGCCGTCGGGATCGCGCACGCTACGGCCGAGCATCTGGAAGCCGCCGCAAATGCCGACGATGTGGCCACCGCGTTTCCTATGCGCGGCAAGGTCGCGGTCCCAGCCGTTCTCGCGCAATTTCAGGAGATCGCCGATCGTCGACTTCGAGCCGGGAATGACCACCAGACCCGCATCTTCGGGCAAGCGCTCACCAGGCGGCACGAACACCACCTCGACCTGCGGTTCGGCCTTGAGCGGGTCGAGATCGTCGAAATTGGCGATGCGCGAGAGCACCGGCACGGCGATCTTCAGCGCGCGCTTCTCGCCGGACGCCAGTCGCTCGAGCACGACGGAATCTTCCGATGGCAGCCGCGCCGCCGCCTTCAGCCACGGCACGACGCCAAAACAGCGCCAGCCGGTGAATTTTTCGATCGCCTTGATGCCGTCTTCGAACAGCGAGACGTCGCCACGGAACTTGTTGATGAGGTAGCCGACGATCATGCGCCGGTCCTCCTCCGGCAGGATCAGATGGGTGCCGGCGACCGAGGCGATGACGCCGCCGCGATCGATATCGCCGACCAGGATCACCGGCACGCCGGCGCGCGTCGCAAAGCCCATATTGGCAATGTCGCGGCTCCTGAGATTGATCTCGGCCGGCGAGCCGGCGCCCTCGACAATGACCAGATCGGCGCCCTCGCCGACCTTTGCCCAGGAGTCCAGCACCGCATCCATCAGCCGGCCCTTCAGCGCCTGGTAGTCGCGCGCCCGCGCCTCGCCGAACACCTTGCCCTGCACGACGACTTGAGCGCCGACATCGGTCTGCGGCTTGAGCAGCACCGGGTTCATGTGGATGGTCGGCGCCACGCCGCAGGCGATCGCCTGCAGCCATTGGGCGCGGCCGATCTCGCCGCCGCCTGAATCGCCTGGAATATCGGCGACAGCGGCGTTGTTCGACATGTTCTGCGGCTTGAACGGCCGCACTTTCAAGCCGCGCTTCTTCGCCGCGCGGCACAGACCGGCGACGAGCACCGTCTTGCCGACATCCGAACCCGTGCCCTGCAGCATGATCGCCTTGGCCATATCAGTCCCTGCCCTGCGCAACGGTTGCGGTGATCGTCGACTTGGCCGCCAGTGGCCCGCCACGCCAGAGATAGAGCGCCAGCAGCGGCTCCTTGCCGGTGCGCATGGCGTGGTTGATGTCAGAGGCATGGTGGATCACTTCGCCCGCCGCTCGAAGGCGAAAACCGCCGTCGCCCATGCGCCATTCGGTGCCGCCGGTCAGCGGGATGTAGATCTCCTCCGCGACATGGTGGTGATCGGGGTAGACAATGTCGGGCCCAAGGATCAGCAGGCCGCCCGCGACCTCGTCATTGACGAAATGGCCGCGTGTGCCGAACACCTCCAGCCAGCCGTAATTGTCGATGAAAACCGTGCCGAAATCCGTCTCGCCATAGGTCTGGCCCCAGTGCAGATCGCCGCGACGCTCCGCAACCAGCCGCGCCAGCGACTTGGCCGCAGCGGGAGCGAGTTCGACGATCCGGCCGAGTTGGACGAGACAAGGCAGTGCATGCGGTTCGAGCGGCCGGCCCGGCATGTCCCAGTCGATTCGGGCCATGGCGTCGCGCACCAGCGCATCATCGAACGTCTGGAGATAGGCATGGAAGCATCCAAGCAGTTCGTCGAAAGTTGTCGTCACACTTTGCTCCAAAGCGCATTCGCACACAGCCGCTGCCCAGATGGTTGGATGGAGACGATCGGGTTGCGCGGCGGCATCATTGGTCTAGATTGGACGGCGCGCAAAGCCAAAAACGATCAGGCCAGCAGGCCGGAAACATCAGGGAGCACGTCATGGACGCCGCTGTCGATGCGAGCACCAGCCAGTTCGAACTCAACGAGGACCAGCGCGCCATCCAGGAGATGGCGCAAGCCTTCGCCGCCGACCGTGTGGCGCCGAACGCACTCGACTGGGATCGCAACAAGTATTTCCCCGCCGATGTGATCCGCGAGACAGGTCCGCTCGGCCTTGGCGGCATCTATGTCCGCGACGACGTCGGCGGCTCGGGGCTCGGCCGGCTCGACGCCGTGCTGATCTTCGAGGCGCTTTCGCGGGCCGATCCGGCGTTTTCCGCCTTCATCTCGATCCACAACATGGCGGCATCGATGATCGACCGCTTCGGCAGCGACGAGCAGCGCCGGCGTTTCCTGCCGAAGCTGACCTCGATGGAATGGCTGGCAAGCTACTGCCTGACCGAGCCCGGCTCGGGCTCCGATGCCGCGGCGCTGAAGACGCGTGCGGTCAAAAGCGGCGGCGACTATGTGCTGAACGGCGCCAAGCAGTTTATCTCCGGTGCCGGCGACAGCGACCTCTATGTCGTCATGGCGCGCACCGGCGCCGACGGGCCGAAAGGCATTTCCACCTTCGTCGTGCCGAACGATGCGCCCGGCCTTTCCTTCGGCGCCAACGAGCACAAGATGGGCTGGCACATGCAGTCGACGCGCCAGGTCGTCTTCGAGGACTGCAAGGTGCCGGCCGAAAACCTGCTGTCGGTCGAGGGCGCCGGCTTCGGCATCGCCATGGCCGGGTTGGACGGCGGCCGGTTGAACATCGCCGCCTGCTCGCTCGGCGGCGCGCAATCGGCACTCGACAAGGCGCTCGCCTACACCGCCGAGCGCAAGGCTTTCGGCTCGAGGATCAACCAGTTCCAGGCGCTGCAGTTCAAGCTTGCCGACATGGAGACCGAACTGCAGGCAGCGCGCGTCTTCCTCTATACCGCCGCCTCGAAGCTCGACCGCAACGCGCCGGAGGCCTCGAAATGGTCGGCGATGGCCAAGCGCTTCGTTACCGACGCCGGCTTCAATGTCGCCAACGACGCCCTGCAGCTGCACGGCGGCTATGGTTATCTGCACGACTACGGCATCGAGAAGCTGGTGCGCGACCTGCGTGTCCACCAGATTCTCGAAGGCACCAACGAGATCATGCGCGTCATCATCGCTCGCGCGCTGATCGGACGGTAAGGCAGTAGGCAGTAGGCAGTAGGCAGTAGGCAGTAGGCAGTAGGCAGAAAGATGACCGGCAAGATCAATTCGTACAAGGATCTTATCGTATGGCAGCAGGCGATGGATCTGGCCGTCACCACCTACTCCCTGACCAAGGCATGGCCAAAAGAGGAATTGTATGGGTTGACCAGCCAAATCCGCCGCTCAGCAACCTCTATTCCCGCAAACATCGCGGAAGGTTACGGCCGAGACAACAGACGCTCCTATCAGCAATTTCTCAGGATTGCCCAGGGATCGCTGAAGGAGTTCGAGACACACCTCCAGATCGCCGAACGCATTGGCCTTGCTACGTATGATCAAGCTTATCACGTGCTTTTAGCGACCGAGGGCATCGGGAAAATGCTTCGCCAACTTATTAGCAAACTTGCGCCCGAATAGGTCGCTTACTGCCTACTGCCTACCCAAACCACGGAGCGCCATTATGACCACCATCGCCTTCATCGGCCTCGGCAATATGGGCAATCCGATGGCCTCCAACCTGGTCAAGGCCGGGTACGCCGTGCACGGCTTCGACCTGGTGCCGGAGAATCTCGTCATCGCCAGGGAACACGGCGTCGTCATCATGGCCAACGCCGTTGCGGCGGTGAAAGACGCCGATGCGGTCATCACCATGCTGCCAGCCGGTAAGCATGTTCTGTCGGTTTACGCAGACATAGTATCCAGGGCAAAAAAAGGCGCGCTGTTCATCGATTCCTCTACCATCGATGTCGAGTCGGCTCGAAAGGCCCATGCCATCGCCGCCAAGCACGGGTTGCTGTCGATCGACGCGCCGGTCTCCGGCGGCACGGGCGGTGCGGCGGCCGGCACGCTGACCTTCATGGCCGGCGGTTCGAAGGATGCCTTCGCCAAGGCCGAACCAATCCTCAAGCCGATGGCCGGCCGCATCGTTCATTGCGGCGACGACGGCGCCGGACAGGCGGCGAAGATCTGTAACAACATGATTTTGGGCATTTCGATGATCGGCGTTGCCGAGGCCTTCGTGCTGGCAGAAAAGCTCGGCCTGTCGCACCAGGCGCTGTTCGACGTCGCCTCGACCTCGTCCGGCCAGTGCTGGTCGCTGACCACCTATTGCCCGGTGCCCGGCCCGGTGCCGACATCGCCCGCCAACAATGGCTATAAGCCTGGCTTCGCGGCGGCACTGATGCTGAAGGACCTGAAACTGTCGCAGGAGGCCGCACAGAGCGTCGGTGCAGCAACGCCGCTCGGCGCCGAGGCAGCCCAGCTTTATGCGCTGTTCAACGCACAAGGGAATGCCGGCGCGGATTTTTCCGGCATCATTAATTTCCTCCGTGGTGACCCGGCGTAAGCTCCAGGTTCACAGGTTTTCGATCTGCCCAATGCGGAAAGCCGGCAAATTTAGGTTTGCTTAAGCTCTTGCTAACCCTGCAGTAACGATATGCGTTTAAAACGGATTGCGAGGCGGACATCCGCCCGGCGCTCCGGATCAGGTCTCGCGTACCGGAGCCCGTAAGTTTCGCCGTAAGTTTCGCAAGTGTATTGTTGGCGAAGCGCCATGCGTATCTGGCAAAGCCGCGTTCCGATGGAGCGCGGTTTTTGCGTTTCGCATTCTTCAAGGACAATGAGGCGATCGCCCTGGCGTGTCTCCAGATGATCGTCGGCGTCGTGGCTGCTGTCCTGAGCTACGTCGACCCACAGGTGGTCGCGCCCCAATCCCCCAGCGCGTCGGTGCCATGGCTCATCGGTCAGCTACGCTACTTGCGTGCGAGCACGACGTGGGCCTCTTGGGGGAACATCAGCTCCCCTTCAGTTGAATAGATTGCCAGCGAAAAATCTAGATCACCGGTGATCGCTGCGATGACTGCTTCCCGATCCCCGGCATCAATTCTGCTGACCAGCCCGGCCTGCGGAGTCGCTGCCAGCTGTAGTCGCACATATTCCCTAGACGAGGGAAATCGGATGTTTTGTGTCGTCGTGTGGATGGTCACCTGACGAAATCCCGCCTCGGCCACCAATCGGTAAAGCTCGTCCGCATCGGCGAGTGAATGCTCGGACCTTTTCGTTGCCGAAGCGCCTGGACCGAGGTGTCGATCCAAGGCATCCGCCAGCGCCTTCGCCGCAGGAGTGTGCTCAATAGCGCTGAAAACGTTTAAAGCCAGTCGGCCGTCAGGCACCAGAACCCGGAACATCTCACGGAGCGCACTAGATCGATCCGGAAAAAACTGCAGTCCGAGCTGGCAAAGAACCAGATCGAAGGCGGAGTCAGGGAACGGCATTTCGAGCGCGCTTCCCTCGTGCCAGTCGATACGCGCTCCAGCGCCTCTCGGGAGCGACCGAGCAACGGCGAGCATGCCCGTATTGATGTCGAGGCCGACGACCTGCCCACTTCCCATACGCTCGGCCGCCGAGCGTGCCACCACGCCGGTGCCGCAAGCTACGTCCAAAATCCGCTCACCAGATTGAGGCGCAGCACGATCCATCAGGTCCGCAGCCCACAGGGCTGTGATTGCCGGGACCAGGTAGCGCTCGTAGAGGTCCGCGGCGCTGCCTTCCAGCTGCCACTGCTCCTGCTGGGCCATAGTGTCCCTCCCGCACAACGATCTCGGGCAACGGGCCCGATCGGCGCTTCAGCAGCCATCATAAAGCGCGTGTCTGTCGACTAGCAACCGGGCAATGGAAACCGGCAGGGTGCTATTCTTCGCGTTCCGTATCACAACGGTCTTTGCACCATCCGCCCCAAGTAGAATCAAACTCGCATTCTACTGTGCACTCCACGCGCGGCATCTCGCCAATATTTACGAGGCCGATATCCACGAGTTTGTAGCGAGCGATCGCCTTTGGATATTTCCTGAAAACACCCTCAATTTCCGCCACGAAGTCCTTGTGCTCTTCTGGAGCCGGCCTTTTGAAAGGTGTTTTGGCGTCCTGCGCAAGAGATACAGTGATGACCGATTGCATAACCAAGGCTAGGATCAAAGAAATGGTGCGCATCAACTGTCTCCAATACGCCTTACGTGGAGAGATGTTTTGATGGTGGATGGCCGCAACTCCGGGACGAGGGGAAGGCCGTATCGAGGGTAGTCTGCGTCAAACATGGCCCACCATCGCCCGTGTAATCGTTGCACGGGCAGTTGCCGTGCGCCTCTATGTGCGCGTTGCAAGGGTTCCCGAACCCAAACTCATCATCAGGTAAAGTTACTCCCGCCCGCGCCAGTAGGGCCGCGGCTTCTTTCCGCGCGCTGATGATCAAGAACGCGGCCTTTTCCAGGGCTTCCGATTGTTCGCGCGTGAGACCCTCCCGAGACAGATATTTAAACATGTGTCACTCCCTCTGATTTGGATTCGCCAAATGCCTCAATTGGGAAGCAAGCATGCTTCAAATTTGCACACCGCTCGACTTGTTCGCTCTTCAACGTGGCGCAATTCGTTGCGACGTGGCGCTAAGGACAGCTAGTCGCCCATTTTGGTCTCCTTGAACGAATGATCCCTTGCTGAAGTCGATCAGGCGACGTTGACTGGACCGGACTTACGGATGGCTTACGGAAGTCACGCTGATCGGCGGCAGGTGACAAGACGGGCGCCGTTCGCACGCTTGCCGCGCTCGGCATGGACGAGTTTTGCCAGCCGGGGAGTGAGGTAGGCTTGGCGCGCCAAAGGGCGCGTTTCCACCCGCAGCCGAATTCGAACTGACTTTGTCCACGTCCTCGACCATCTGCTCGGCGATCGACGCAGCGATCGCCGAGCGTCCGACTGCAGGACGCCCGGCGATGGTTCTACCTTACCCCCTTGCGCAAATCCGCTTGCGCCAGATCGAGCGCCGTGGCGATGCGGTCGCAGGCCATGTCGATCGTCTCGCGCGTCCAGATCAGCGGCGGCGACAGGATCATCGTGTCGCCGGTAGCGCGCAGCATCATGCCCTGGACAATCGCGTGGTCGCGAACCATCACCGCTGCGCTGCCGGCAGGCAGGAAGCGCTCCTTGGTCACCTTGTCCTTGACGATCTCGATCGCCCCCATCAGCCCGAACGAGCGCACCTCGCCGACCAGATCGTGCCCACCGAGACGTTCCTGCAGGGCCCTGGCGAAGTAAGGCCCGGTGTCGTTCCTGACGCGCTCGACCAGGCCTTCACGCTCGATGATCTCGAGGTTCTTCAGCGCCACCGCGCAGGCCACCGGATGCCCGGCATAGGTGTAGCCGTGATAGAATTCGCCGCCCTTTTCGACCAGCGTCGCCGCGATGCGGTCGCCGACCAGCAGCGCCGACAGCGGCTGATAGCCAGAGGTCAGCGCCTTGGCCGTGGTGATGGTGTCGGGCTCGACATCGAAGGCTTGTGCGGCGAACCACTCGCCTGTGCGGCCATATCCGGTGATGACCTCGTCCAGCATCAGCAGGACATCGTATTTGCGGCAGATGCGCTGCACCTCCGGCCAATAGCTCATCGGCGGGATCTTCACCCCGCCTGCCCCCATCACCGGCTCGCCGATGAAGGCGGCCACCTTGTCGGCGCCGGCTTCGAGGATCGCGTCCTCGACCGCTTTTGCCGCGCGCAGGCCGAAATCATGGTCGCTTTCGCCGGGCAGTGCGAGCTCATAGGCATAGGGCATCATCACATGGACGATGTTGGGCACGGCGCCGCCGAGCTGCTTGTGCATCAAGTCCATGCCGCCGAGCGAGGCGCCGGCGATGGTCGAGCCGTGGTAGCCCATCTTGCGTGAGATGATGCGGTTCTTCTCGGGCCTGCCTTCCAGCACCCAATAGTGACGGACCAGGCGCAGCGCCGTGTCGTTGGCCTCCGAACCGGACGAGCCGTAGAACACCTGGTTGATGTGCCTTGGCGCGATCTCCGCCAGCTTTCTCGACAGCAGAACCGGCGTCGGCGTCGAGCATTTGAAGAAAGAGTTGTAGTAGGGCAACTCCTTCATCTGGGCGTAGGCGGCGTCGGCAAGCTCGTCGCGGCCATAGCCGACATTGACGCACCACAGCCCAGCCATGCCGTCGAGGATTTCCGTCCCTTCGGCATCATAGATGAACGGCCCGTTGGCGTGGGTGATGATGCGCGAGCCGGTCTCGCGCATCTCTTTGTGGTCGGTGAACGGATGAAGGTGATGCGCGGCATCGATCTGCTGAAGCTGCTTCAGCGAATAATTCTGGTAGGTCATGTCTGGTCTTTCCTCTTGAACCAATCCGGCAGCTTTCGCGCCGGGGCGGATTCGTCAGAGGACAGCGGGCGGCGAATAGCCGATGCGAGCGCAGAGCCGCAACAGCTCGGCGCGTAGCGTGCGCGACGACGGCGTCACCGCCACCCCAAATGCGCAACTCGATTTCGCCAGCCGAGCCATGCATGTACCTTAGGCTGCCTCGAGCCCTCAGTTCAAGCCGTGCCGGTCAAGCGACGCCGGTCAATTGGTGCCGGTCAATTGGTGCCAGTCAGGGCCCGCTGCAGGAAGACGTACTTCATCGCCGCCTGTGCGGCCTGCGGCCGCCGGTCGCCGCGTCCACCATGGCCGCCTTCAGTCTCCTCGAAGAACAGCGTCTTGCCGTGGCCGGCCGCCTGCAGCCGTGCCGCCATCTTGCGGGCATGGCCGGGATGGACGCGATCGTCGGCGGTCGAGGTCGTCAGCAACACCGGCGGATAGGCTGCATCCGTGTCTACATGCTGGTAGGGCGAATAGGCGGCGAGCCAGGCTGCCTCTTCCGACTTCGCCGGATCGCCATACTCGGCCATCCATGACGCGCCGGGCGGCAGCACGGTGTAACGCAGCATGTCGAGCAACGGCACGTCGATGATCACTGCACCGAACAATTCCGGGTGCTGGGTCAGCGAGACGCCGGTCAGCAAGCCACCATTCGATCCGCCCTGGATGCCCAGTGTGGCGGGCGTAGCGATGCCGCGTTTGATCAGATCTTGCGCGACGGCAGCGAAATCGTCGAAGGCATTCTGGCGATTGGCCTTGAGCGCTGCCTGGTGCCAGTTCGGGCCGAACTCGCCGCCGCCGCGGATGTTGGCCTGCACATAGGCATTGCCCTTCTCCAGCCACAGCCTGCCGCGCACGCCGGCATAGCCGGGCAGCAGCGGCACTTCGAAGCCGCCATAGCCGTAAAGCAATGTCGGCACGGGTCCATGCAAGTCGCGCTTCCTGACGACGAAGTACGGGATCATCGTGCCATCCTTCGAGCGTGCCTCGAACTGTTCGGAGAGCAGGGACGACGCGTCGAAACGCGCCGGCTGCGACTTCACCGTTGCCAGCCCCGCAGCGTTGTCGTCCGACCAGATGATCGAGCTCGGCGTCAGGAAATCGGTGAAGGAGAAGGAGACGCTGGAACCGAAATGCTCGGCATGGCTGATGCCGACATTGCCGTTTTCGGGCAACGCCACGGGCTTGAACTCCCAGCCGCTGTCGCTGCGCTTGCCGGCGACGACCTTGCCGCGCACATTGTCCATCAAATTGATGAACAGCCGGTCCTGCGTGCGGGCAATACCGGCGATCGAGACACGGTGCGCCGGCTCGAACACGGTATCGAGGGATCTGAATAGCCCGGTTTCGATCCAGCGCTCGAAATCGAGTGAATAGAGTCCGTCGGGCTTACACAGAGTGCCGCCCGGCGCAGTCCACGGGGTACGCACGCCGAAGACGAGCTGGCCCTTGAACAGCGCTGTATCGGTGACGTCGTCCGGCAACGGGATGCGCCTGTTCTCGCCGGAAGGCAGCCGCAGGAAACTGTGCGAGGCGAAGAAGTCGATGGTTCGGGCGAGGAAGACATGACGCTTGTCGCCGTCGAATTCGACGGACCCGCCGGCGGCAAGATCCTGCTTCAGCGCCTCGAAGATCGGCATCGCCGCTTCCAGTGGCGTGCCGCGCCGCCAAAGCTTGACCACGCGCGGATAACCGGACTGGGTCTTGTCGTCCTCCTCGAAGGCGGCGGAAACGATAACCGTGTCCTCGTCCAGCCAGCTAAAGCTCGATTTCGAGGCAGGAGCGCGAAAGCCGCCATCGACGAACGATCTGCTTTCGATATCGAATTCGCGCATCTCGCTGGCATCGCCGCCATCCGGCGACAGGTTGAGCAGGCAGCGGCTGAAGTCGGGGTAGAGCCGGCTGGCGCCGCTGAACACCCATTTCACCCCCTCTTTCGCCGCCAGACTGTCGAAGTCGATGATCGTCTGCCATTCCGGCTTGTCGGTCTTGTAGGAGGCGACGGTGGTGCGCCGCCAGAGGCCGAGTACGTTCGTCCGGTCCTGCCAGAAATTATAGACGTAGCCGTTGATAGCGGCCCCGACGGCGATGTTATCCTCGGCTGTCATCAGGTCGAGCGCCGTCTCGAACGACATCTGATAGGACGGATCACCCTGCAGCTCCCCGACCGTAACTGCATTTTGGTGATGCACCCAGTCGAGCGCCTGCTTGCCCCTCCTGTCCTCAAGCCAGAGAAACGGGTCTTCGGCCGCCGAACCCGGCTGGCCCTTGGTATTCGATTTGCTCATGAGGTCTCCGGTTGAGTCGGGTGGCGACATAGCCAAGATCGACATGGGGCCGCTTACATTCAAGTCATTCGTCAGAAACGGCGGCTTTCTGGCATTCACACCATCCGTCTTCGAATGACCGTTACAACTGCCAGCGCCAGGCAAATGGCACCGAGCGTCATTGGCAGGCCGCCGGCGCCAACAACATCCATGGCGCTGCCCGCCAGCGGCGGCACGGCGATGCCGCCGACGCCCCACATCAGCGAGAAGGCGGCGTTGCCGGCGACCAGTGCCGAGCCGGTGAACCGCTCGCCGAGTTCAATGATCGACATCGTGTAAATGCCGTAGGAAACCGCGCCCCAGATGAAGACGCACGGCCAGATCAGCGGCGTCTCGATGAGAACCGGCAACAGAACGCATCCGAGCACCGTCATCGAAACACAGATGAACCGCACCAGCCGCGCTGTCAGTCGTTCCGCCAGCAGGCCGAGCGGCACCTGCATAGCGATGTTGCCGGCGATCATCACCGACAGCAGCGCCGACATGCGCGCTTCCGCAATGCCATAATGTGTTCCGTAGACCGGCAGCAAGGCGAGCACCGCCTGTTCGAAACCGGCGGCCACGACGACGGCCGATAACAACAGCCAAGCCTGCGGCACGAACCCCAGGACCGAAACCCGGTGCCCGCTCTCGTCGACCTTGGGCAGCCGTGCCAGCACCGAGGCGAGGCAGGCGCCGCAAAACAGGAATGCGGCAATGCCGACGACGAACGGTGGCCACCCCTCGGTGCCGACGGCAAGCAGGCACAGCGGCCCCGCCGCAAAGCCCGCCGAAATGATGGTCGAATAGATGCCCATGACGCGGCCGCGGCGTGTCGGCGGCGCCAGTGCGATCACCCAGACTTCGCTCAGCACGTAGAGCGGGTTGGTGACGGCGCCGATCAAAAAGCGCAGAGGAAACCACAGATAGACATTTTGCGTCCAGCCGATCAGCGCCAGCACCAGCGCGGAAAGTGCCGCGCAAGTAAGCGCGGTGCGCCCTGCCCCGAAACGCCCCGCCAGCGCCGGAACCAGCGGCGACGAGACGATGAAGCCGATCGGCGTCATTGCCGCCGACAGGCCGATCATGGCCGGCGAGACGCCCTGGCGCTGCAGGATGAAGCTCAACAGCGGATAGCTCAGCCCTTGCGCGATGGCGAACACCGAGACGGTGGCGATCACGCCGGTGATCGCCGCCCATTGCACTGTCTCGCCGCTGTCCTGTTCCGCCCGGTCCATGATGCAGGACTAGCGTTTCGCTTTCATCGCGGTAAGCACCGGCAACGAAAACCGCTTGCGCCAGCCGGAAGAGAATAAGAGCCTGACGATCCCTCCGGCTGCCCTTCAGGCATGTCGCTTCCCTCGTCCTAGTGGTCGCCGCCTCCGCAATGGCTGGCCGGCCGGCAGTCCATTATGCCGCCGCATTGCCGCAGCGTACGAGGACTATCATGACCGCCGCCATTCAGCCCGCCGAACCTGCATTGGCAAACGACCGCGCCCGTCGCGGCGGCCGCGCGGGAAAGCGTGCCGGCGGATCGGCGGCGTTCGAGCAGCCGCCGTTTCGGCAGTTGAAGAACCCGCTGGCGCCGACCCGGCTGGTTTCCGACGACGAGCTGGAATCTATCCACCTCGCCTCTCTGCGCGTGCTGCGGGAAATCGGCGTCGACGTGCTGCATGACGAAGCCCGGCGCATCATGAAGGCGCATGGCGCCGATGTACGCGAAGGCGGCGAGCGGGTGCGCTTCGACAGTGACATGATCCTGGAACTGGTTGCGCACTGCCCGCCGGAATTCACCATCCACGCCCGCAACCCGGCGCACAACGTGCGCTTCGGCGGCGATAATCTGATCATCTCGATGATGGCGTCGGCGCCCAATTGCTCCGACGTCGACCGCGGCCGCCGGCCGGGCAACCAGCAGGACTACCGCAACTTCCTCAAGCTTGCGCAGATGCACAACATATTGAACTGCACGGGCGGCTATCCGGTCGAGCCGATCGACATCCATCCGTCCGTCCGCCACCTTGAATGCATACGTGACCTCGCCACGCTGACCGACAAGATGTTCCACATCTATTCGCTCGGCAAGGAGCGCAACGTCGACGGCATCGAGATCACCAGGATCGCACGTGGCATCAGCCATGAGCAGTTGCTTGCGGAGCCGTCGGTATTCACCATCATCAACACCAATTCGCCGCTCAAGCTCGACGTGCCGATGATGGAAGGCATCATCCAGATGTCGAGCAAGGGCCAGGTGGTCATCGTGACGCCGTTCACCCTGTCCGGCGCTATGGCGCCGGTGACGATTGCCGGCGCGCTGGTGCAACAGAATGCCGAGGCGCTGTCCGGCATCGCCTTCGCGCAGATGGTGCGCAAGGGCGCGCCTGTCGGCTACGGCGGCTTCACCTCGAATGTGGACATGAAGTCCGGCGCGCCGGCCTTCGGCACGCCGGAATATATGAAGGCGCAGCTGGTCGGCGGGCAGCTCGCCCGCCGCTACAACATCCCCTACCGCACCTCCAACACCTGCGCAGCCAACACGGTCGACGCGCAGGCCGCCTATGAAAGTGTGTTCTCGCTGTGGGGCGCCATCCAGGGCGGCGGCAACCTGATGATGCATGCCGCCGGCTGGCTCGAAGGCGGCCTGCGCTGCTCCTATGAGAAGACCATCCTGGATATAGACCTGTTGCAGATGGTCGCAGAGTTCCTGACGCCGCTCGATCTTTCCGAGGAAGCACTCGGTTTCGACGCCATACAGTCCGTCGGCCCCGGCGGCCATTTCTTCGGCACCCAGCACACGCAGGACCGCTACAAGACCGCGTTCTATGCGCCTATTATCTCGGACTGGCGCAATTTCGAGAGTTGGGCGGAGGCCGGATCGCCGACGGCGCTCGAAAAGGCCAATCGCGTCTGGAAGGAACGGCTGGCCTCCTATGAAGAGCCTTACATGGATCCGGCAATCCGGGAGGAGCTCAACGCCTTCGTCGACAAGCGCCGGGCCGAAGGCGGCGCGCCGACCGATTTTTGATCATCTGATGAGTAGTCGACCCCCACTCCGTCTTGATGGCAGGCTGGCCCGAAACATCGCTGTATCCCATCTCCGCTTTGTTTTCGCGCCCCGCTCACTCGATTCAATCTCTTCAAAAACGGATCTATCTTCATGAAATCTCATGCAAAAGCGGTTGTCATCGGCGGCGGCGTCGTTGGCTGCTCGGTGCTCTATCATCTGGCCAAATCTGGCTGGACCGACATCATGCTGATCGAGCGTTCGGAGCTCACTTCCGGCTCGTCCTGGCATGCGGCGGGCGGCTTCCATACGCTGAACGGCGATCCCAACGTCGCCAAGCTGCAGGCCTATACGGTGCAGCTTTACAAGGAGATCGAGGAGATTTCCGGCCAATCCTGCTCGCTGCACCTGACCGGCGGCGTGATGATGGCCGACACGCCCGAGCGCATGGACTTCTTGCGGCTCGCCCACGCCAAGGGCCGCTATCTCGGCATGGACACCGAACTGATCACGCCGTCCGAAGCCAAGGCAATGTTCCCGCTGATGGACGAGACGAATTTCGTCGGCGCCATGTGGGATCCAGTCGAGGGCCATCTCGACCCTTCCGGCACCACCCATGCCTATGCCAAGGCCGCCAGGAAGCTAGGCGCCGAGATCGTACTGCGCAACCGCGTCGTGGAACTGACGCAGGAGGTCGACGGCACCTGGAACGTCGTCACTGAGCAAGGCACAGTCAAAGCCGAGCATGTGGTCAACTGCGGCGGCCTGTGGGCGCGCGAGATCGGTCGCATGGTCGGCGTCGAACTGCCAGTGCTGGCCATGGAGCATATGTATCTCCTGACCGAGCCGATGCCGGAGGTCGAGGAATTCAACAAGTCGACCGGCCGCGAGATGATTGGCGTGCTCGATTTCAAGGGCGAGATCTATACCCGCCAGGAGCGCAACGGCATCCTGCTCGGCACCTATGAAAAGGCCTGCAAGCCGTGGTCGCCGGTCAGCACGCCCTGGGATTTCGGCCACGAGCTGCTGCAGCCAGACATCGACCGCATCGCGCCGTCGCTCGAGATCGGCTTCAAGCATTTCCCCGGCATCGAAAAGGCCGGCATCAAGCAGATCATCAACGGCCCCTTCACCTTCGCGCTGGACGGCAACCCGCTGGTCGGCCCGGTGCAGGGCCTGACCAATTTCTGGTGCGCCTGCGCCGTCATGGCCGGCTTCAGCCAGGGCGGCGGCGTCGGCCTGGCGCTGTCGAACTGGATGGTCCATGGCGACCCCGGCTTCGACGTCTGGGGCATGGACGTTGCGCGCTTCGGCGAATGGGCAACGCTGCGCTATACCAACGCAAAGGTCCGCGAAAATTATTCGCGCCGTTTCTCCATCCGCTTTCCCAACGAGGAATTACCGGCGGCAAGACCAGCGCAGACGACCCCGCTTTACGACACCATGATCGCCAACAACGCCGTCATGGGCGACAGCTGGGGTCTCGAAACCCCGCTCTGGTTCGCGCCGAGAGGCTCGGAGCCGAAGGACGTTGTGTCCTTCCACCGCTCCAATGATTTCGGCCCGATCGGCGAGGAAGTGCGCGCCACCCGCGAGAAGGTCGGCGTCACCGAGATCGCCAACTTCGCCAAATACGAAGTCTCCGGACCAGGGGCCGAGGACTTCCTCAACCGTCTGATGACCAATCGCATGCCGAAGACCGGCCGCATCGTGCTGACGCCCATGCTGAACGAGTTCGGCCGGCTGATCGGGGACTTCACCATCGCCAAGGCGAGCCCAAGGGGTGGGGAAGAACGCTTCATGATATGGGGTTCTTCGGCAGCGCAAAAATACCACATGCGCTGGTTCGAGAAGCATCTGCCGAAGGACGGAAGCATCCGCATCCACCGCTTCGACCAGACGCTGGTCGGTCTCTCCATCGCCGGGCCGAAATCCCGCGACCTGCTGCAGAAACTGGTCGATGTCGACATCTCGACCACGGCCTTCCGCTTTATGGATTTCCGCGAAATGGCGGTCGGCGGCGCGCCCTGCATGGTCAATCGCATCACCTACACCGGCGACCTCGGCTACGAGATATGGATGGCGCCTGCCTACCAGCGCTTGGTCTACAAGGCGATCAAGGAGGCTGGCGAAGAGTTTGGGCTTGTCGATTTCGGCATGCGGGCTTTGCTCTCTATGCGCCTTGAAAAGAACTTCCCGACCTGGTTCCGCGAGCTACGTCCGATCTACGGACCGTTCGAAGGCTCGATGGACCGCTTCATCAAGCTGGAGAAGAACGACTTCATCGGCCGGGAAGCAGCGGCCAAGGAACAGGCAGAAGGGCCGAAACTGCGCCGTGTCTCCTTCATCGTCGATGCCGCGGATGCAGACGTCATGGGCGACGAGCCGATCTGGGCCAAGGTCGGCGGCAAGGATTACGGCACCGTGGAAAAGCCGCATGGCTATGGCGCGCCGCGCTTCGACGCGGGCGGCAAGGAAGTGCGCGGCTCGAACGCCGCCGAAGGCGCGTCTGCCGTGCGCGGCATTGTCGACGGCGACTGGCGCGTGGTCGGCTGGGTCACCTCCGGCGGCTATGCGCATTATGTCGAGAAGTCGATGGCGCAGGGATATGTACCGGCGGCGCTTGCCGAGAACGAGAGCGCCGGCCTGTTCGAGATCGAAATCCTCGGGCACCGGCGTCCCGCACGCGTCAATGTCGAACCGCCTTTCGACCCGAGCGGCGAAAAGATGAGGACGTAGGCGCAGCCAGCCGGTCGCATTGTGCGGAGCATACTCTTCATGCTAGCGCAGCCGGCAACACTCTGCTGGCAAGGGCGATGAGATTTCATTGAAGTACAATCTGAGATGGGCCGAGTGGCTGGCCGAGGGACGGATCGGCCCCTTCCCGGCGGCGATCGTCATGGTCGCGGCTTACTTTGCCTTGCAGACCATCATACTGTCCCTGTTGAGCTCTTGGGCGGGAACCGGCGTCGGCATCGATGATGCGGAGCAGCTGATCTATGTTCCGTATCTCTGGGCTGGATATGGCGGCTCGCAACCACCCCTGTACACCTGGATCAACTGGCTGGCCGCGCATGTTTTCGGCACCAGTATCTTCACGCTGAAGCTCGTCAAATACTCCGTGCTGTTCCTTGCCGCCTGCAGCGTGTTCGCCGCCATGCGGCGGTTCAGCTACACCAAAGCGACAGCGGCGGCGGCCATGTTCGGCCTGTTTACCATCCCGCAGATCGTCTGGGAATCGCAGCGCGCCTTGTCGCATTCCGTCGCCGTCGTCGGCTTCTGCTCGCTGCTCCTGCTGGCCATGGCCTATCTTCTCGAGCGGCGAAGCATGATCGCCTATGCGGCGTTTGGCCTGGCCACGGCGGCGGCAATTCTTGCCAAATATAATGATGTCTTCCTCGTGGTGGCCCTTGTTGCGGCCGTGCTGTCGCTGCGCGAATGGCGCAGCGCGATTCTCGATCCGAAGTTCGCCATCAGCATAGCGGTCGCGATATTGGTGCTGGCGCCAACCACCTATTGGAGCCTCATGCATCCCGCCGATTTATTGTCGAGAGGCGAGAAGTTCGGAATAGACGCGCAACAAGGGCGCGTGGCGGCGGCCTTTGTCGGCGCCGGCAAGTTTATCATGGGCACCTTCAATTTCGCGGTCTTGCCGGTGCTCGTTTCCGCCCTCACGTTCTGGCTGGCGAAGTTCCGTTTCTCCGAGCGGCACCCGAAAGGTCCGGCAAGGGAAATTCTGTTGTGGCGTACCTTGGCGCTCGGCTTGGCCATGCTTGCAGTACTTGTACTTGCCACCGGCGTGACGGTGGTCAAGGACCGCTGGCTGCTACCGGTCCTGTTCATGTTGCCGCTGGCCATCGTCGCCACTATGGAACGGCTGGCGCCGCGCGGCAGGAATGCGCAGCTCCTGGTGATCGCGGCTGGAGCGATCATCGCCGTGCTGCTCGCGCCCGCCACCTGGTACGTCCAGATAAACGGGACCAGTGGCCTCTCGCGGATGATCCGCGTGGATTACCCCGCCCTCTATCGCCAACTGACTGCGGACGGACCGGTCAAAACCGCAATATCTGATGGTGCATGGGTCGGAAACCTGCGGTTGGTCGATGAAAACCTGGTCGCACTTGACCAGGAAGTGCCTAATTTCGAAACGCTGATGCAGGAGCCGGCCGTACTCGTCTGGCTTGACCGAGACGATCCGCGTCCGGTCATTTTGGAGCAGCTCAAAGCGGCCGGCTATGAGCCGGACGGCCAACCACGGCAAATGATGGTTCCGCTGTTGCGCGGCACCGGCAAGTCCGCCCGGGCCGGCGCCTATGTAAGATTGAAGAGAATGGCGGTGGGAGAAACCACGGCGCCCAAGGAAGGCGTTAGCGGAGGAGCCGAGGGTGGACAGGAACCCGACTGACCGGCCCCGTCATCACCGCAAGATCATGCCGTTCGAGCCGGACGGCTCGAACGATGTGCTGCACAAAAAATCGCGGCTGAAGGCCGCTGAACTCAACCAGCATGCGCTGGGCTATGGAGCGCTGGCGGAAGTCGAATGGCAGGCGGCGGGCATTGCTGCTCCTGACCTGCCCGCCATGCGCCGATATCGGCTCGAGCGCATCCGCGCCGAGCTGAAGCGCCGCGACTATGCGGGAGCCCTGCTCTACGATCCGGTCAATATCCGCTATGCCACCGACGCAACCAACATGCAGCTCTGGGTCGCACACAATCGGACCAGGCATTGTTTCGTTGCCACCGATGGCCCGGTGGTGCTGTTCGACTATTTCTCCTGCGAGCACCTTTCCGATCATTCCGGCGTCGTCGACGAGGTGCGGCCGGCGGTGTCGTGGGCTTATCTGTACAGCGGCGAGCTGACCGGCCAAAAAGCCCGCCGCTGGGCAGCCGGCATCGCCGACCTGGTATTGGAACATGGCGGCGGCAATCGCCGCATCGCAGTCGACCACATCAATCCCGAGGGCATCGAAGAGCTCGCCCGCCTCGGCATCTCGACCGGCAATGGCGAGGCGGTGATGGAAAATGCGCGGCTGATTAAATCGCCCGACGAAATCCTTGCCATGCGCCGGGCGATCGCCGCTTGCGAGGCGGCAATGGGCGAGATGGAGAAGGCGTTGAGGCCTGGCATCTCCGAGAACGAATTGTGGGCCGAACTCCATCGCGGCAACATCGCGCGCGGCGGCGAATGGATCGAAACCCGGCTCCTGTCGTCGGGTCCGCGCACCAATCCATGGTTCCAGGAGTGTTCGTCGCGGACGATCAAGGCCGGCGAGCTCGTCGCTTTCGACACCGACCTGATCGGTCCTTACGGCTTCTGCGCCGACCTTTCGCGCACCTGGCTTTGCGGTGACGCGCCGCCGTCGCAGGAGCAGCGCGACCTGTTCCGCATCGCCGCCGACCAGATCGCCCACAACACGGAGCTGATGCGGCCGGGCATATCGTTCCGCGACCTCGTCGAGGGCTCGTCAGTGCCACCGGGAGACTGCTTCCCGGCCCGTTACGGGGTGCTCTATCACGGCGTCGGCCTTGCCGACGAATACCCGACTTTGCCGCATGCTGGCGACTGGACCGACGACACACCGGACGGAGTGCTCGAACCTGGCATGGTGCTGTGCGTCGAGAGCTATATCGGTCGGCTTGGCGGCTACGAAGGCGTCAAGATCGAAGAACAGATCCTGATCACTGAAACCGGCTACGAGAAGCTTTCGACCTACCCGCTCGACAATCGGCTGCTTGGCGGCTGAGCGATGCTAATGCATGTCGCGCAAAAGTGTGCAGCGGCTTTGCGATAACGACATGCATAAAACAAGAATCTAAAGCGCGTCGCATGAGGCCGACCGAACGCGACGCGCTTTACGTGAGCGCCGCGATCGCCTCGCGCATCGCGGCGACGATCGTTTCCGGCGTCGTCCTGGCGGTGATGAACGGCAAGCCTTTGCGCCGCCTTGTCCAGCCGACGACCGTCACCTTCTGCGCCGCCGGCTCGAAACGCTGCGCCAGCGCCCAGCTCTCGCAATCGATCGCCGCGACGTCCGCCCTGCCCTCGGCAACGGCAACGATCGAAGCACGGTGCCCACAGCTTTCGCTCAGCGCGGAAAAGATATCCAAACTCTCGCCCAATGCTTGCAGGTCGCGGGCTGGCGCGATGATGCCCGACATGGAATCGAGGCTGTTGAAGGTGAAGCGCTTGCTGCGAAGCTGATCGAGCGGAATGACGGCACCGCCGTCGGCCGGCGCCCTTGCCGGCGGTGCCTCGCCCGCCCTCATGACGATGGCGCTCGAATAGAGTTCGCCCTGTCCACCCTCGAAGGCGTCGTAACGCGGCTGGCCGATGAGCTGGACACGCTGCGACAGGCCGAGTTCCATCGGTCCCCAGCAGGTTTGTGCAAAGAGCAGCGCCGGATGCAGCCAGAGCTGGTGAAAATCCAGTTCGTCCGGCGGCAATGTCGCCGGATCGGGCGCGATGGGTTTTCCCTGATCATCGCGAATACCGCCAGGTACGGGGGGCAAATCGCCGGTGCGGCGGATGATCGTCTCCGGCGCATCGATGCCTTTTTGTCTGAAAGCATCGCGCAGCCGCGCCCATTGCGCGTCGACATCGTCCCGCGCTTCCGGCCAGTCGTACATCGGCAAAGCCGCAATGAATTCGCTCATGCCGGGATTTGACCGTTATGCGGGGAAATTGACAAGGTCAGGAAAGCGTCGTCCGCGCGGCACCGCCTGCAACAACGCAAGAATCATTCTTTCGGCGGCTCGGCGGGTACCGGTGCGCTGCCAAGCCCATTGAGGCTGCGTGCCCTGACGCGCGGCTTGAATGCGCGTCCTGGTTCCGGCATGCGCCGCAGCACGGGATGGACGACCGGCTCCTTCGCCTTGAAGGCATAGGCCTTGAGCAGCGCGAAATAGTTCGGATAGGCGTAGCCATTGTTCATCCGCAGCCATTCGTCGCGGCGGTCGGCGAACAGCTTCGGCAGCCTGTACCAGGCCACCGTCGGGCTCTTGTGATGGACGAAATGCAGATTGTTGTTGAGGAACAGGAAGGACAGCGGCGAGCGCTCGACGATGATCGTGCGGCCTTCCGGATGTTCAGACCATTGGTGCTCGGCGTAGGTGCGGATCGAAATCAGCGACTGCCCAAGCCACACCGGCACCAGTATGTAGAGCCATAACGGCATGCCGAAGCCGAACTGCACGACAGGCAGCACCACGACGAGGCCGATCGCATGCAGCAGCCATGCCTTGCGGATGGACTTGTCGCCCGCGGCAACCTGCTTGGCGTCGTCGATGAAAAAGCCGATGCAGGAAAGCCACGGGCCTAGCACCAAACGCCCGATCATCGTGTTGTTGACCTTCAGCAGGAATTTCATCGCCGACGGCAGCTCCTCGTGCTGCCAGAGAGCCTTGTAATAGCTTTCGGGATCATCGAGCGGATCGGTCAGGCGCTCGTCTGCATGGTGGCGCAGATGAATGGTCTTGAACCGGCGAAACGGCCAGACAAGGCCAATCGGCAGGAACACAAAGGCTTCGTTGAGCCGCGCATTCCGGGTTGGGTGGCCGTGCAGGACCTCGTGCATCAGCGAGGATTGTAGCGCCGCAATCAGGGTCAGAAAGGCGAGTGCCAGCAACGGGTAGGATGGCCAGAGCAGAAAGCCGGCAGCGAGCCAGCCGCCGTAGCATAGAAGTGCGAGAAATACGGTCGGCCATTCGATGGTCGCTGCGCCGTGTCGCCTGTTGCCAATGCTCGTCATGCTATCGACCACTGCCTTCCAGTCGCCGGAACCCGTTTGATTCCTGACAGCATTGTGTCAGGAGCGTTGCGTCGGCGCAACGCGATAAAGCGCACAAACTGTTGCGATTGCGCATTTTCAGCTGCATATGTTATGTATTGTAAACAGCCAACAGGATTCATTTACGCCTGAAGCCCGCGTTCGCGGCTTTAAGCGCAAATTTTTCCTCCTATTGAATGGGGTAGCGATTTGGATAAGCGCGACCTGTCGACGATCTTTCGCGAGCGCCTGAAAATGCTCTTGACAAGGTCCGATTTGAACCAGTCGGCCTTCGCCGCCGCGGTTGGCATTGACCGTTCGGCACTGTCGCAGCTGCTCTCCGGCGCGTCGGTCCGCCTTCCCCGTGCTGAAACGCTGCTCAACATCGCCGCCGAATTCAAAGTCTCGCTCGACTGGCTGCTCGGCCTCAGTCACGATGAGGGCGTCACCGGTGAAATCCGCGAGAGCCTTGAGATCGAGGAGGCGCCGGACGGCTTCGACCGCACGCTGCTGGCTCGCTGGCATGCCGAGGCGGCGGGAACGAAAATCCGCTACGTGCCGGCCGGCATTCCCGATCTTCTGCGCACCGAGGCGCTTGTCGACTACGAAGCTGTCATCGCCAACAAGAGCCGCGAGGCACAGGCCGGCGAGACGCAGTACCGCATCGACTACAACCGACGGCCCGAAACCGACATGGAAGTCTGTATGCCGCGCCACACGCTGGAGATCTTCGCGCGCGGGCTGGGCGTGTGGGACCGCTTTCCGGAGGCCGACCGCCACCAGCAGCTCCTGCACATGGCGACGCTGCTCGACGACCTCTATCCCACCTTCCGCCTGTTTCTCTATGACGGGCGGATGCGCTATTCGATCCCCTACACCATCTTCGGGCCCTATCGCGCCGCCATTTACGTCGGCGACATGTATCTGGTGCTGAACGCCACGCAGCCGATCCGCATCCTGACCAGCCATTTCGACAATCTGATCCGTGCCGCGGACGTCAACGCGCATGAAGCGGCCAGCTTCACACGAAAGCTGGCGGAGATGCGATTTTGACCGGTTGCTCTACGTGCCGACATTGACGGCACATAAAGAATTCTTTATATCCTTATCTCAGTTATTCTTCCGGGAAGGCGTATTTCACATGACCAATCCGATCGACGCTCTGCTTGCCGAAAAGGGCGTCCTGCTCGCCGATGGCGCCACCGGCACGAATCTGTTCGCCATGGGCCTTGAGGCCGGAGAGGCTCCCGAGCTCTTGAACGAGACCGCGCCCGACACCATCACCAGCCTGCACCAGAACTTTGTCGATGCCGGCGCCGACATCATCCTGACCAACTCTTTTGGCGGCACCCGCCATCGGCTCAAGCTGCACCACGCGCAGGACCGGGTCTATGCGCTGAACAAGCGCGCGGCCGAGATCGCAAGCGCCGTCGCCGGCAACGCCGGCCGCAAGGTGATCGTGGCCGGCTCCGTCGGCCCGACCGGCGAGCTGCTGGTGCCGCTCGGCGCCATGACCTATGACGAGGCGGTCGAAGCCTTTGCCGAGCAGATTGAGGGGCTGAAGGCCGGCGGCGCCGAAGTCGCCTGGATCGAAACCATGTCGGCGCCTGACGAAATCCGCGCCGCCGCCGAAGCCGCCATCCGCGTCGGCCTGCCCTATACCTATACCGGCTCCTTCGACACCGCCGGCCGCACCATGATGGGACTGCTGCCGAAGGACATCCACGGCGTCGTCGATGGCCTGTCGCAGACACCGCTCGGTGTCGGCGCCAATTGCGGTGTCGGCGCCTCCGACATTCTCGCGTCGCTGCTCGACATGACCGAGGCGAAGCCGGAAGCAACGGTGATCGTCAAGGGCAATTGCGGCATTCCCGAATTTCGCGGTGCCGAGATCTACTATTCCGGCACACCCGAGCTGATGGCCGACTATGTGCGCCTCGCCGTCGATGCCGGCGCCAAAATCGTCGGCGGCTGCTGCGGCACCTCGTTCCAGCACCTCGCCGCAATGCGCAAGGCGCTCGATGCGCACACCAAGTCGGATCGCCCGACCGTCGAGCAGATCGTCGAACGCATCGGCCCGATGCGCAACAAGCAGGCTACGGTCAATGTCGCCGAGACCAGCGAAGCCCGCCGCGAGCGGCGCCGCGGACGCGCCTGACGCTTTCGTCTGCGACATGGTCCGCGCGAAGCAGTGCGGCCGCGAAAAAAGGCCGGCAAGGTTTCCCTCGCCGGCCTGCCTCACCCGCCCGTAGGCCGGCTCCCCCTATCAGAACGATCCCATCTGAAAGAAACCGGCCATCATTGCCACTACCGGTTACCGCCGAGCGCCGAGGCAAGGCGCACGAGCGAGAGGAACTCGGACCTGTACCCAAATGGGTCGGCTCCCCTGGCGGCGGTGGCAATCTGCATGATCTTGTCGTAGCCGAACTTCGCGGTAGCATCCTCGTCGCGCAGCTTCTGGCCGAAGGCAGCAACGGCAACAGAGAAACGCTGGTCGGTGCTGGCCTGATCGAACGACGCCACCTCGTTGGCTGACGTTACCGGCGTGGTGATCAGCTTCGAGGTGTCCTCGTTCGGCAGCTTGTAGCGGATCTTGACGAAAGCATATTCGTCGGCATTGGCGACACCGCCATTGTTCACCGAGGCCTGGCCGTAGCGCAGTTGGTCGATCTGTTCGCCGCCGCTGCCCTTAGGCGTGATCTCGTAGATCGCGGTGACTGAATGACCTGAGCCGATCTCGCCGGCATCGACCCGGTCATTGTTGAAATCCTCGCGGTTCAAGGCGCGGGTTTCGTAGCCAATCAGCCGGTACTCCGAGACCTTGTTCGGGTTGAACTCGACCTGGATCTTCACGTCCTTGGCGATGGTGAACAGCGTCGAGGAGGCATCCTCGACCAGCACCTTCTCGGCCTCCGCCAACGTATCGATGTAGGCAGCAGTGCCATTGCCGTTCTGGGCGATGGTCTGCATCATCTGGTCGTTCAGATTGTCGCGGCCGAAGCCGAACACCGACAGGAATACGCCTGTCTTGCGCTCCTTTTCGATCAGCCGCTTCAGGTCGTCGTCGTCGGTCTGGCCGACATTGAAGTCGCCATCGGTGGCGAGCATCACCCGATTGATGCCGTCCTTGACGAAGGATTTCTGCGCCAGCCTGTAGGCTTCCTTGATGCCGGCCTCGCCTGCCGTCGAGCCGCCGGATGTCAGATTGTCGATGGCAGCGAGGATCTTGTCCTTTTCCGAAGCCTTGGTGGGCTCCAGCACGGTACCGGCATCGCCCGCATAGGTGACGATCGAGACGGTGTCGTCAGGTCTCAGCTTGTTGACCAGCAGTCGGAAGGCCGACTGCAGGAGCGGAAGCTTGTCCTGCTCGTTCATCGACCCCGACACATCGATCAGGAAGACCAGATTGGCCCTGGGCTGCTCGGCCGGCTTCACGTCGAAACCCTTGATGGCGACATGCATCAGCCTGGTGTGCTCGTTCCACGGTGTCGGCATGACGCTGACGGTCGAGTTGAACGGCGTCGAGGCGGAGTCCGGGCCTTTCCAGTCATAGGGGAAGTAGTTGACCATCTCCTCGACGCGAACCGTGTCGGCCTGCGGGATAAAGCCTTCCTTGAGCGAGCGCCGGACGAAGGAATAGGAAGCGGTGTCGACATCGATCGAGAAGGTCGAGACCGGGTCTTCAAGTGCGGCATGCACCGGGTTGGTCTTGAAATTCTCTACGCGGTCGCGGTTTTCCTCTTGCGGCAGCATCTGGTCGGCCGGCGCAGCGGCGGGCTGCTGTGCCATCAGCTTGGGCTCGGCAACCGTGCCAGGCATGCGGCCGACCCGCGCGCCGCCATCGGCTGAAGGGGCCGCGGAGCTTGCGTCGCCGTTCAACGCAAGCTCGCTGCTCGGCTGCGGTTCGGGTGCATTGCGGCTGAGCACATCCTGCTGCGTCAGCCCGCCGACTGCGGTCGATTCCGCCTTCGGCGGCGATGTCGGCGCCACAAGCGCCTCGCCGGTGTCGCGGCTTTCACTTTCGGCGTCCGCCTTCGTCTGCTTGTCCGCTTCGGCAACGACCGGCGGTTTGACGGTCGTCGGCTTGTCAGCCAGCGTTTCGGTGATCTTATCCCCGCCGAATTCGGGCCCGCCGAATTTGGATTCCCCCAGCATATAAATGGTAGCGTATCCGGCGATCGGCAGGGCAACGAGCCCGGCAATGGCCGGCGTGGCGAAGAGTTTCTTTTGCATGATTTCGCTCCAGAGCCTTTGTGCTCGCTCTGTGAGACGAAGCCCGCTCACCGATCCTTGGGCGCCCGGCAAAGTTTTTTCTTCCATGTCATAGGCGCGCAGCGCGGCCTGGAGGGCACGCGCTTTTGCGTCCGCGTCCGGCGCCGGTGCTGCGATGTCGCGCAGTCTGTTCAGTTCGTTGTCGTCGACCATGGTCACACTTCCCCGGCTGAACGCATCAGCGTCTTCAGCCGTTTCTTCGCTTCATGGATGTGCCAGGAAACCGTTGTCTCCGAGATCGCCATCGCCTCGGCGGCGGCGGCGTGGCTCAGCCCTTCGCCATAAACCAGCAGCACCGCATCGCGCTGCTTGTCCGGCAGCTTGCGCACCGCTGCCCAGAGCGCCTCGGCCGGGTCTTCCGGCTCAGCCGAGATTTCCCCCGAAATCAGCGCATAGGCGCCATAGGCCTCGGTCTTGACCGTCTCGCGGGCGGTCTTGCGCATCATGTCGCGCGCCGCATTCAGCGTCATGGTGTAGAGCCACGTCGTGAAGGCACCGCTGCCGTGATAGTCGCGGATCGCCCGGCCGAGCCGGACGCAGACTTCCTGGGCGATGTCCTCGGCGTCGGCCTTTTTCCCGCACCAACGATAGGCGGCGCGATAGACGAAACCATAGTGCCTTTCGAGCAACTTGCCGAAAGCACCCCGGTCTCCGCCCTTCGCCCGTCCGATCAGTTCGGCGTCGGAGGCTTCGCTTTCGTCCAGCATCATCGCCATCATTTGCCTGTTGGACGAAGGCTAATGGCGGTTCCTTGGGGCGATGGAAAGAATTTTTTGGTGGGCGGTCACGTCGTAATGGTTGGCGTGACTTGGCCGAGCGTCTCCGCAAACAGCGTCGTCAGCCGCTTCCAGTGGCGTTCGGCGCCGGCTGCACTATGGTCCGGCATGCACCAGCCATGCGCCATGCCGGCATAGTTCTCTATGACATGATCAACCTCGGCGGCGCGCAGTGTTTCGGCGAGCCGCGCCGATTGCTCCGGCGGAAAGCTGCGGTCGACACCGGCAGTGCCGATATAGACCCTTGCCTTGAGTGAGGCGGCCTTCCGGTGCGGACTGTCGGCGGCGTCACCGGCCAGATTGCCACCGTGGAAACTGGCAGCAGCGGCGATGCGGTCGGAATAGCTGGCCGCCGCGTTCAGCGCCCGCGCTCCGCCCATGCAGTAGCCGACAATGCCGACCGGCCCGGTCAGGCCTTGCGCAGCGAGCGCATCGAGGAACGCGCCGCTGTCGCGGATCGTCATCTCCTGGGTCGTGCCGCCGACGAGACCTGTGATTGCGGCCTTGCTCCTCTCGTCACTGAACGCAGTCTTGGCTTCGAAAGGGCCGTAGGGCGCGTTGCGGTAAAAAAGGTCCGGCACCAGCACCGCATAGCCTTCGTCGGTAAGCCTTTCCGCCATCTGGTCGAGCGCCGGTCGCGGGCCAAAAGCGTCCATGTAGAGGATGATCGCTGCCTTGGCTGGGGCTGCCGAGCGGAACAGCCCGGCTTTGGCCATGCCGTCACTCGTCTTGATCTGGATCGCTTGCTTGGCCATCGCCCGCTCCGTTGACGTGTCGTGCGATAGATATCCGCGCTGACCGTCGCCGCAAGCTGTAATGAGGCGATCTGCTTCAAGATTTCGTGCGGCATTCGGCGACGCTACAGACGCGCGAATGCTGCCATGTGAAAGGCCTGAACCTCGGCCGGATAGCGATAATCGGTGCCGTAAGGACAGGCGTTGCGATCAAGGCAGCCGCCGGTCCGGCAGGACGCGCCGTTTTGCCCGCGCACATGGGCCAGACAGGTTTCATGTGCAAAACCATTCGCAGAATAAGCCTCGACCGGACAGGATTTCAGGCAAGGTTTTTCCAAACATGTATCGCAAAGGTGAATCACGTCGTAGGGTTCTTGGAGCGCAATCTCATTTTCGAACAGCAGCGCGCCGCGATAGGCATGCCAGAGCCCGTATTGCGGATGCATGAGAATGCCGAGCGGCGACGGCTTCAGCCCCTCCGCACGCATCGCCCATTGCTGGAATGGCAGATAAGGCCTGTCGGACGGCGACACCGCGCGTGCCCCGAATCTTTCGGCCACCGCGCCGATCACTTCGCGAGACCATCTGTCGAGCGGATCGTCGATCGGCTGTGACTGTCTCTCCAGCCAGCGCAGGAAGTGCGGCCAAGGTGCGGCGCCCGCCTGCCCCACCAGCAGAACGGATCTGGCGGCAGCGCCGGAGAGACCGAAAGGTGTTTCCTCGCCGCCCGCAAAATCGAAGCCGCCGCGAAGTATGAGGCCGGAGGCGGAAAGCGCTGCCGCGATTGTTTCAGTCATGCCGCGCTCGGGATCACCCCTTCTTGTCCGGGTCGGAGAAGGCACTCCGCCAGACTTCCTTGTGGATGATGTTGGCGACTTTAGCCCCGCCTGATTCGGGCTCCTTTCAGGTGAAGGCGTCGGCCATCGACGCCTTCTTCCTGCCGATGAAGTCCTTCAGCCCGTCGTCGATGCCCGGATCGAGGTAAGGCGCCTCGTAGCTTTCGAGCCAGCGGCGGGCGAGCTCGTTGGCGCGCTGCGGCGCGGTTTTTTCGCCTTCGGCCAGCCATTGCTCGTAGGAATTGTTATCGGCGATGTTGGAGCGGTAGAACGCGGTCTGGAAATTGGCCTGGGTGTGATCGCAGCCGAGATAGTGGCTGCCTGGGCCGACCTGGCGGATGGCGTCCATCGCCTGGCCGTTTTCCGACAGGTCGACACCCTCAGAGAACTTCTGCGTCATGCCGAGCTGGTCGATATCCATCATGAACTTTTCGTAGCAGGAGGCGAGACCGCCCTCGAGCCAGCCGGCCGAATGCAGCACGAAGTTGGTGCCGGCGAGGATCGTCGAGTTCAGCGTGTTGGCGCTCTCGTAGGCGGCCTGCGCATCGGGGATTTTTGAAGCACAGAGCGAACCGCCGGTGCGAAACGGCAGGCCGAGCCGACGGGCAAGCTGTGCGGCGCCATACGAGACCAGCGACGGCTCCGGCGTGCCGAAGGTCGGCGCGCCCGACTGCATCGAGATCGACGAGGCGAAGGTGCCGAACAGCACCGGCGCACCCGGCCGGATCAGCTGGGTGAACGACGCTCCCGCCAGAACCTCGGCTAAAACCTGGGTCAGCGTGCCGGCGACCGTCACCGGGCTCATCGCACCGGCAAGGATGAACGGCGTGACGATACAGGCCTGATTGTGGCGCGAATAGACCTTCAGCGCTCCCAGCATGGTCTCGTCGAAGACCATCGGCGAGTTGGCGTTGATCAGGCTGGTCAGCACCGTGTTGTTCTCGACGAAATCGTCACCGAACACGATCTTGGCCATCGCCACCGTATCTTCCGCGCGCTCGGGCGCGGTCACCGAGCCCATGAACGGCTTGTCCGAATATTTGATATGGCTGTAGACCATGTCGAGATGCCGTTTGTTGACCGGCACGTCGACCGGCTCGCAAACCGTGCCGCCCGAATGGTGGATCGACGGCGCCATATAGGCGAGTTTCACGAAATTCCGGAAATCCTCGATCGTCGCATAGCGCCTGACGCCGTCGAGATCGCGCACGAAGGGCGGTCCATAGACCGGCGCGAACACTGTCGCGTTGCCGCCGATCTGCACCGAGCGCTCGCCGTTGCGGGCGTGCTGGGTATAGACGGACGGAGCGGTCTTCAACAGCGAGCGGCAGAGGCCCTTGGGGAAATGCACCCGCTCGCCCTTGACGTCGGCGCCCGCCTCTTTCCAAAGCTGCAGCGCCTCGGCGTCGTCGCGGAAGATGATGCCGATCTCCTCCAGCACCGTGTCGGTGTTCTTTTCGATCAGCGCCAGCCCTTCCTCGTCCAGCACTTCATAGACGTTGATCTTGCGCTTGATATAGGTGAGCTGTGTGCCGGGGCCGCCGCCCGAACGCGCGGCCCGTCGGGCTGCGGCGCCACCGCTGGCAGCGCGCCCGCGCCGTGCGTTTGACGCTTCCTGATCGACCGGCGCGTTCTCACTCATAATCGTTCTTCCCTGGCTTTCGTTCTGGCCTGATTTACTCCGGCCGGGCTGTTGTACCGGCCTGAAATCCGTTTGCGGCCGCATATTGCGGTCTCTGGCCGGATCGTAGCCATGCACCCTATTCGAAACGGCCCGCCAGCGCCAACGCCTGTCGCAAAATCGACAAGAATTCCAAGAGATTTACGGTCGCTTTCGTTTTGCGGGAAGTCGCAAATCAGCTATGGACAACCGGCCCGTGCGGGTTAGGTATTGACGCGATATTTTTAAGCTGCCGCGATAGTTGTAGCCGGCAAGGAGCCTGAGAAAAAATGGCCGACGACGAGATCATCCTTTCGGAACTCTCCGACGACGAGTTGGTGCAGCAGATGCACGACGATCTTTATGACGGGTTGAAGGAAGAAATCGAGGAAGGCACCAATATCCTTCTCGAGCGCGGCTGGGCGCCTTACAAGGTGTTGACCGAGGCTCTGGTCGAGGGCATGCGTATCGTCGGCGAGGATTTCCGCGACGGCATCCTGTTCGTTCCCGAAGTGCTGCTGTCGGCCAACGCGATGAAGGCCGGCATGTTCATCCTGCGTCCGCTGCTTGTCGCCACAGGCGCGCCGAAGCAGGGCAAGATGGTGATCGGCACCGTCAAGGGCGACATCCACGACATCGGCAAGAACCTGGTCGGCATGATGATGGAAGGCGCCGGCTTCGATGTCATCGACCTCGGCATCAACAATGCGGTCGAAAAATATCTCGATGCCATCGAAAAGCACCAGCCCGACATCATCGGCATGTCAGCGCTACTGACGACGACCATGCCTTACATGAAAGTCGTCATCGATACGATGAAGGAAAAGGGCATTCGCGACGACTATGTCGTGCTGGTCGGCGGTGCGCCGCTCAACGAGGAATTCGGCAAAGCCGTCGGCGCCGACGCCTATTGCCGCGACGCCGCGGTGGCAGTCGAGACCGCCAAGGACTTCATGAAGCGCAAGCACAACGTGCGCGCTTCGGCCTGAGCCAATAAGTCCGGCACGAACGAGAAAAGCCGCGCCTTGCAGTGCGGCTTTTTTATTCCCAAATGTTTAGAGCCGTGCAGATCAGGGTTTCTTGACGGTATCGTTAACTGCCTTCGCGGTGGATTTGAGATCCTTACCGACGCCGCGCACCGTGTTGGCGCAGGCCGAAACAGCCAAGGCGCAGGCGAGAATAGCGATTGGCGCGACGCGGAACAATTTCATGAATGGTGTCTCCCTCAGCATATAAATTCGCTGGACAGCAACGAAGATGGATTAGACTGGTTCCATGACTACCGCGCGAAAACAACAATCCGATCAAGGCGACAGGCTGCTCGTCATCGCCTGCGGGATGATCGCGCGCGAAGTTTTGGCGGTCAAGGAGCAGCTCGGGCTCGACCATCTCGACCTGACCTGCCTGCCGGCGGAGTTCCATTTCTATCCGGACCGCATCGCGCCGGCCATGGACAGGGCTATCGAGAAGGCCAAGACCGACGGCTACAGACACATCTTCGTCGGCTATGCCGATTGCGGCACGGGTGGCCTGCTCGATCGGATCTGCGAGAAGCATGGCGTCGAGCGCATGGCCGGGCCGCATTGCTTTGCTTTCTACCAGGGCATGGATGCCTATGCGAAGGTCGCTGATGACGACATGATGTCGTTCTACATGACCGACTTCCTCTGCCGGCAATTCGATGCCTTCTTCATGAAGCCGCTCGGCCTCGACAAGCACCCGGAGCTGATCAAGGACTATTTCGGCAACTACGAGAAGCTGATCTATATCGCTCAGACCAACGACCCGGAACTCGACAAAGTCGCCGAAAAGGCGGCGAAAATGCTCGGCCTCGCCTATGAGCGCCGCTCGACCGGCTATGGTGACCTGACGAAGGAACTGGCCAGCGCCTCGGCACATTCGTAAAAGAAATAGCGTCCTCTAAGCGTTTGCCGGAGGCTGCCGTTCATTTTCGCCCACCGATTCACCGATCCGATATGACATCGATAATGCGCCCGGTTTCAAGGCGGATCGGCCCCCGCGCGGTTGGATCTTTAAGCAATATTTCGGCAAGCATTGCATCGACATTGTCGAAATTACTTTGCAGAATTGACGGATCACTTAGCTCCCAATACTCCCCTTCATCGACGACATTGAGACTGGAGAACAAGCGAGTAATTTCGCGAAGAAACCTGATGATCTCGATATGAGCGCCTGCACCTGAAAACTGAGTTTTACAATGTTGTTGAACGAAGAGGTGATTGTCGAACTCAAGCCGCAGCGGTTCCGAATTGGGATGCGGTTGAAGCTCTATTCCAAACACAGGGCCAATATAGTCCACGTTTCGTTCATCAATGACTCGATTGAGCGTCTTCTCGCGCTCATCGATCTCGCGCACCGGCCAGTCTCGCGCAATGGCGAACGCCTTGGCTTCGTGCAGCAAAGCAGCATATTGCTCGTGACCCCGTAACTGTCCTTCAAAGTAGATTGTTACTCCCAACTACCTCTCCCAGTGACGCGCATTCCTGACGAATACCCGCGCTCTTATTCCGCCACAAGCCGGGCGAGCACATCGGCAAAGCTCGTCTTGCAGATGAAACCCAGCCGCTTCCTCGCCCGCGACGCATCATAGACCCGGTCGATCGACGAAAACATCGTCCAGCCTTTCTTCGCGTAGAGCGCCGGAATAATCCGGAAAATAGCGCGCCACGACCGACGGCGCGTCGGCGATCAAGGCCGCGCAATCTTCGGGCTGGAAAGGCGTCGGTGCCGAGATGATGAAAGTGTCGAAGCCCAATTGCGGCGCTTTCTCCAGGGCAGCGATGTGGGCGTCGGCTGCGTCCTCCACCGTCAGCCGGCGGAACAACAGCTCATTGGCCTTGGTGTTGGCATCCGACTGTTCGATCACGTGCGCCATGTCGTCCGCCTCGGGAAAAAACCGGGCGGTGCGCAACACGATCACCGGCAGGCCGAACTGCAAATGATAGAGCCGGCAGAGCTGTTCGGCTGAAAGCTTGGTGACGCCGTAGATGTTGCGCGGTTCAGGCGACATGTCTTCCGTCAGCCATGCCGCCTTGCGCGTCCCGCCGGTGAAGCCGGCGCGAATGGTTTGGGAAATCATCAGCGACGTCGTCGACGTGAACACGAAACGCTGAACGCCGAATGCTGCCGCCGCGTCGAGCAGGTTGAGCGTGCCGCGCACATTCGTCTCGACGAAATCCTCGTTGCGATAACGTTCGATGTCAGGCTTGTGCAGCGCGCTGCTATGGATGATGGCCTCGACGCGGTTCCCCTCGACCGCCCTCATGACCAGGTCGCGATCGGCGACTGAGCCGACGATTGGCGTTTCCGAAGACGGAACGGGATCGAGGCCGGTGACGTCATGGCCAAGAGCCCGCAGGCGCGGCGCCAAGGCGCTGCCCAGCCAACCGGACGATCCCGTCAGCAAGATCCGCATTCTTTCCACCTCGTTTCTGCTGTCGATGCTCAGGCACGGATGACAGAACGCGGCGAAACATTAAGGTATGCGCCAGACAAGAAAACAGCCTGCTCCAGCCATCAAAAAGGAAACGCCACCGATGATCGCTCGCCTCATGTTTGCCGCAGCAACTGTCCTCTGCTTGACCATGCCCGCGTTCGCCGATGGCGAGGTGCAGAAGCTGATAACGGCTGCCGACAAGGCGCGGCTCAACAAGTATGGCGAGACGCGCAGGGCAGCGCTTGACGAGGCGAAGGCCGGCGATCCCGCCGAGGTCAAGCAGCTCGACGCTTTGCTGGCAAAGCCGCTGGTTCCCTTCTCTGACAGGGACCTGACCGGCAAATGGCAATGCCGCACCATCAAGGCCGGCGGATTGAGCCCGCTCGTCATCTATGGCTGGTTCAAATGCAAGGTGAGCGACGACGGTTCCGGCTGGAGACTGGAAAAGATCACCGGCTCGCAGCGCACCAAGGGCCGCTTCTTCGACGATGGCGAGAAACGCGCGATCTATCTCGGTTCCTTCCACGTCAACGACGATCCGGCAAAGCCCTACGGCAGCGGCCCGGAAAGCGATCAGGTCGGCTATGCCTTCCGCAACAGCGCCAGTGAATGGCGCATCGAGTTCCCGGCGCCCTATTACGAATCGAAGCTCGATATCCTCGAATTCAAGCGCTGAGCCCGATCACCAGGGGTTAACCCGGTCAGCCTAGCATTCGCGCGCAAAGAACAGGTTCTTTGCGGGGAGTCGCAGAGCATGGCACTGTCGAAAACAAACCAACGGCCGATCGTCGTCGTCACCGAAGGCGGCCCGCATATCTGGGCGATCGTCAACGCCCTCGCCGATCAACTCGGCCCGGTCAGCGTCATCCTCGAAGCTCCTGAATCCAAAAAGCAATTGCTCCTCGCGCGCGCGCGGCGGCAAGGCTGGACCTCGGCCATCGGTCAACTCGGCACGATGGTGCTGACGCGCCTCGGCAAGCGCTTCTTCGCCGGCCACGCAGCACGGCTTGCCGCCGGGCAGAAGCTGCAAACCGAACCGAAGCCTGGGCAAAAGATCATTTATGTCTCGTCGGCCAACGCGCCGGAGTGCCTGCAGGCGATTGCGGAAATCCAGCCGGGTGTGGTGCTGCTCGCCGGCTGCCGCTTGCTGTCGCGGCAGACGCTGGCGAAAATCCCTTGCCCGGTCCTCAACTACCATGCCGGCATCGCCCCGAAATATCGTGGCATGAACGGCGGTTACTGGGCGCTGGCTTCAGGCGATGCGGAGAACTTCGGCACCACCGTGCATCTGGTCGACGCCGGCGTCGACACTGGCGGCGTGCTGCGGCAGACGCGTGGCAAACCGCAGCCGGGCGACACAGTTTCGAGCTACGCGTTGCGGCAGGCGGCCTTCTCGCGCGACATCTGCGTCGAAGCGGTCAGGGATGCGCTGGCCGGCAAGCTCGGCACGGTGGATCCCGGCCTACCTTCGACACAATGGTATCATCCGACGATATGGTTTTATCTCTGGACGGGGATAAGGAACGGCGTCTGGTGACGCGCCGATTTACCGGACAGCCACCCGCCACTAACATTGCATCATGAGCGACATCGACCACCGCACCATCATTGCCGGCCTTTCGGTCGAGGACCGTCGCGACCTCACCGCCAGGGTTGACCGGCCAGGCATTGTCCGGCTGGCGGTCCATGCCGGGCTGGTTATCCTGCTAGGCGCGCTGATCGCCGCTCGCATCCCGTTCTGGCCCGCGCTCGTCTTGCCGCAGGGAATCCTGATCGTCTTCTTCTTCACGCCGTTGCACGAGACCATCCATGAAACTGCGTTCAGAACGGCGCGGCTCAATCGCACCATCGCCGCCGTGGCCGGCTTCCTTATCCTGCTGCCGCCGGCATGGTTCCGCTATTTCCATTTCGCCCATCACCGCCATACGCACGACCCGGACAACGACCCCGAACTGATGGCCCCGAAGCCGGAGACCGTCAGCCAATATCTGCGCTATCTGTCCGGCGGGCCCTACTGGAGCGGCATGGCCCGCGTGGTCATAACCAACGCGGCTGGCCGCAACCGCGACGGTTTTGTGCCGGAAAAGGGCCGCGCCAAGGTGGCTGCCGAAGCACGGCTGTTCCTGATCGGCTATGCGGCATTGCTGATGATCTCGCTGGCCGCGCAATCGGCGCTGCTGTTGTGGGTCTGGATCGTGCCGGTGCTCATCGGCCAGCCCTTCTTGCGGGCCTACCTGCTGGCTGAGCACGCGTTGTGCCCGCATGTCGCCAACATGCTCGAGAACACCCGCACCACCTTCACCACAAGGCTGGTGCGCTTCGTGGCTTGGAACATGCCGTACCATTCCGAGCACCATTCCTATCCGGCCGTTCCCTTCCACCGCCTGCCGCGCTTCCATGACATCGTCGCGGAGCATTTACGCACGACCGAACGAGGTTACGTGCGCTTCCACAGGAAGCTGGTCGGCAGCTACGATGGCCGCGCCGGCTGACCTGCGCTGGAACAGACATCGCTTTCGTCGGCGCTCGTCGATTGCGTCGCTTTTGAAGGCGCCCGCGTCGTCCCATAACAAGCAGCCCAACAGCGCTTCCGGCAATGCTCGAAACCACTGCATTGGCCAAAAGATCGGAATCGATCTTCGGAGAGCACGATGCAGCGGAGTTAAATGGTAGAGCATCGTTTGTGCGTCCGATTGGACGCACGGCGCTCTGCAGGAGCAGGAAATTATGGCCGATCTGATCGTCGTCTACTGGCGCGACATCCCCGCCCAGGTCATCGTCAAGAAGGGCCGGCAGAACGCCAAGCGCGAACTGCCGCTGCGCTTCACCGAGGCGATCGACATGTGCGCCATGCGCACCGGCGCTGGCGGCACCGACGACTATCTTGCCGAATGGCGCAAGGCAGAACCCCTCCCGGTCAGTGACGATCTTGAAGCCGAGGCCGAGAAGGCTCTTCAGGAACTTGATGCGAAATACGACCGTGAGCGGCTGGTCGCTCTGGTCAAGGCGGGGGGCAAAGAGAATGTCTGATCCCCAATCAATGCCGGCGACGACGGCTCAAGCCGGCGTGACCCAGGCGACCATCGTCAAGAAGGCGGCGCCGAAATCCGACTACAAGCCGGCCGACGTGTCGCCGCAGCGGCGTGTGCAGCGCTCTTTCGCGGTGCGGCTTTGGTCTGTGCGGCATTCGCGGCTGCTCGAATGGTTCTACGGCAAATTCGCCGACATGTTCCTGCTCCTCCATCCGCTGTGGAAGGGCATCGGCTACAGCCGTGTCGAAGGGCCTGTGAAATTCGTCGAAAAGCGCGTCAAGGGATTCATGTTCGACTGCCGCATGTGCGGCCAGTGCATCCTTTCCTCGACCGGCATGTCGTGCCCAATGAACTGCCCCAAGCAATTGCGCAACGGCCCTTGCGGCGGTGTCCGCGCCAACGGCAATTGCGAGGTCGAGCCTGACATGCCTTGCGTCTGGGTCAAAGCCTGGGAAGGCTCGCGGAACATGGTGCATGGCGACAAGATTTTGGAAGTGCAGAAGCCGGTGGATCAGTCCTTGCGCGAAACTTCCGCCTGGCTGCGGGTCACCGCGCAGGCCGCGGCCGCCCGCAATGCGGCCCGGAATACTACGAAGACCGGAGCATCGGCATGATCGGCCGTCAGCCAGACGAGAATCCGGCCGGCATCCATTTGCCGCTCGATCCCCTGCCCGGCCACACCTCGCGTGGCCGGCTGGAACGCGTCCTCAGGCGCGGCGAGTTCGCAGTGACGACCGAGCTCAATCCGCCCGACAGCGCCGATCCGGAAGACGTCTACAACCGCGCCAGGATTTTCGACGGCTGGGTCGACGCCATCAATGCCGTCGACGCTTCCGGCGCCAACTGCCACATGTCGTCGGTCGGCATCTGCGCGCTGCTGACCCGCATGGGCTATGCCCCGATCATGCAGATCGCCTGCCGCGACCGGAACCGCATCGCCATCCAGGGCGACGTGCTTGGGGGTGCTGCGATGGGCGTCGCCAACATGCTGTGCCTGACCGGCGACGGCGTGCAGGCCGGCGACCAGCCCGGCGCCAAGCCGGTGTTCGATCTCGACTGCATGTCGCTGCTCGAAACCTGCCGCGTTATGCGCGATAACGGCAAATTCCTGTCCGGCCGCAAACTCACGACCCCGCCGCAGCTTTTCCTTGGCGCGGCGATCAACCCGTTTGCGCCGCCGATCGATTTCCGGCCCTATCGGCTGGGCAAGAAGATCGCCGCCGGGGCACAGTTCGTGCAGAGCCAGTACTGCTTCGACGTACCGATGTTCCGCACCTACATGCAGAAGGTCCGCGATCTCGGCTATACCGAGAAATGTTTCATCCTGTGCGGCGTCGGGCCGCTGGCCTCGGCCAAGACGGCCAAATGGATCCGCTCCAACGTACCGGGCATTCACATTCCCGATCAGATCGTCAAGCGCCTGGAAGGCGCTCAGGATCAGAAGAAGGAAGGCAAGCAGCTCTGCATCGACATCATCAATGAGGTGAAGGAAATTCCCGGTGTGTCCGGCGTCCATGTGATGGCCTATCGCCAGGAAGAATACGTCGCTGAGATCGTCGACGAATCTGGCGTGCTGAAGGGTCGCCGGCCGTGGAAACGCGAAATCCGCCGCGACGACCAGCTCGTTGCCGACCGGCTCGACCACATACTGCATGACGACCTCACCGAAACCCAGGTCGACATGGTCAAGACCGCGCATTGACAGCGCGAATCGTCAGCATTCGCTTGATCAGAAACAGATAACGATATAAAGAACTCTTTATATCACGATGGAGAGATTTCATGACCCGCACCATCGTCGCCTCGGCGACACGAGAAATCATCATCGGCTTCGATCAGCCCTTCTGCGTGATCGGCGAGCGCATCAATCCGACCGGCCGCAAAAAGCTGGCCGCCGAAATGATCGCCGGCAATTTTGAGACCGTCATCAAGGATGCGCTGGAGCAGGCCGCCTGTGGGGCCACCATGCTCGACGTCAATGCCGGCGTCACTGCAGTCGATCCCAACGCCACCGAGCCGGCGCTGCTGGTGCAGACGCTGGAGATCGTGCAAGGCCTGGTCGACCTGCCGTTGTCGATCGACTCCTCCGTGACTGCGGCAATCGAAGCGGCGCTGAAGGTCGCCAAGGGCCGGCCGCTGGTCAATTCCGTCACCGGCGAGGAGGAAAAGCTCGAAGCCATCCTGCCGTTGATCAAGAAATACAACGTTCCTGTCGTGGCCATTTCCAACGACGAGACCGGTATTTCGATGGACCCCGATGTGCGCTTCGCCGTCGCCAAGAAGATCGTTCAGCGCTGTGCCGACTTCGGCATTCCGGCGCATGATGTGGTCGTCGACCCGCTGGTCATGCCGATCGGCGCGCTGGGCGATGCCGGCCGCCAGGTATTTGCCCTGCTACGCCGGCTGCGCGAGGAGCTCAAGGTCAACACCACCTGCGGCCTCTCCAACATCTCGTTCGGCCTGCCGCACCGTCATGGCATCAACGCCGCCTTCATCCCGATGGTGATCGGCGCCGGCATGACCTCGGCGATCATGAACCCGGTGCGGCCGCAGGAAATGGAAGCGGTGCGTGGCGCCAACG
The DNA here is from genome assembly GCF_040318575.1 of Mesorhizobium sp. M1088. NCBI lineage: Bacteria > Pseudomonadati > Pseudomonadota > Alphaproteobacteria > Hyphomicrobiales > Phyllobacteriaceae > Mesorhizobium > Mesorhizobium sp. M1088. Next base: position 39,323 of record NZ_JAMYMO010000028.1, read on the forward strand.
TGCTGAACGGCACCGACGAGAACTGCACCAATTGGATCAGGACCTACAAGGACTACAAGCCTGCTGAAGGCGGCCAGGCCGTTGCCGCCCGGACGCAGGTCAACGCGCCGGGCGATGGCAATGGCAATGGCGGACGCAGGCGCGGCGGCCGCGAAGCGCGTATGGCCCGGGGTTGAGCCAGGTCTTGGCCGACACGATATGGGGCCTAGGACTGGGGAGGAACCGAGACATAGCGGCATCGCTGCCGTAGCCAAGACCCGAGCTGCGTAGAAAGTAAAGTCTGGAACGTATGAACTCTCCCGTCAACATCACCGATCCGCTCGTGCTGTTCATGCCGTCGGGCAAGCGCGGCCGGTTTCCGGTCGGCACGCCGGTTCTGGACGCCGCGCGCCAGCTCGGTGTCTATGTCGAGAGCGTGTGCGGCGGGCGTGCCACTTGCGGGCGTTGCCAGATCGAGGTGCAGGAAGGCAATTTCGCCAAGCACAAGATCGTTTCCTCCAACGATCACCTCTCGCCCAAGGGCGCTAAGGAAGAGCGCTACGAACGCGTCCGCGGCCTGCCCGAGCGCCGCCGGCTGTCCTGCTCGGCGCAGATTCTCGGCGATCTCGTCGTCGACGTGCCGCAGGACACCGTCATCAACGCGCAGACCATCCGCAAGGACGCCGACACCAGGGTCATCGCCCGCGATGCGGCAATCCGCATGTGCTATGTCGAGATCGAAGAACCCGACATGCACAAGCCGCTCGGCGACCTCGACCGTCTGAAGATCGCGCTGATGAAGGACTGGGGCCTCAAGAGCCTCGATTTCGATTTCCATCTGTTGCCGCAGGTGCAAGGCATTTTGCGCAAAGGCAACTGGACCGCGACCGCCGCCATCCACAAGGACACCGACAGCGAGACCGCACGGGTCATCGCTTTGTGGCCCGGCCTCAAGAACGAGGCGTACGGACTTGCCTGCGATATCGGCTCGACCACGATCGCCATGCATCTGGTGTCGTTGCTGTCGGGCCGCGTCGCCGCCTCGTCGGGCACATCCAATCCGCAGATCCGCTTCGGCGAGGATCTGATGAGCCGTGTCTCGTACGTGATGATGAACCCGGACGGCCGCGAAGGCATGACAGTCGCCGTGCGCGAGGCCATTTCGGGGCTTGTGGACAAGGTCTGCACCGAAGGCAACGTCCAACGCAACGACATCCTGGATTCCGTGTTCGTCGGCAATCCGATCATGCATCATCTGTTCCTCGGCATCGATCCGACCGAGCTCGGCGGCGCCCCCTTCGCGCTAGCCGTCTCCGGCGCCGTGCACATCAAGGCATCGGATATCGGTTTGAAGCTCAACCAGGGCGCCAGGCTCTATATGCTTCCTTGCATTGCCGGCCATGTCGGCGCGGACGCTGCCGCAGTGACGCTGTCGGAAGGGCCGCACCGCCAGGACGAGATGATGCTGATCGTCGATGTCGGCACCAATGCCGAGATCGTGCTCGGCAATCGCCAGCGGGTCGTGGCGGCCTCATCGCCAACTGGCCCGGCCTTCGAAGGTGCGGAAATCTCCGGTGGCCAGCGCGCCGCACCGGGTGCCATCGAGCGCGTCCGCATCGATCCTGAAACGCTGGAACCGAAATACCGCGTCATCGGCTCGGAACTCTGGTCCGACGAGCCGGGCTTCCTCGACAGTGTGCAGGCGACCGGCGTCACCGGTATTTGCGGCTCCGGCATCATCGAGGTGGTCGCCGAGATGTATCTCGCCGGCATCATCTCCGAGGACGGCGTCGTCGATGGATCGCTGAGCGGCCACTCGCCCCGCGTCGTCGCCAATGGCCGCACCTTCTCCTATGTGCTGAAGGAAGGCGAGCCCAAGATCACCATCACCCAGACTGATGTGCGCGCTATCCAGCTTGCCAAGGCCGCCCTTTATGCCGGCACCAAGCTTTTGATGGAAAAACAGCACACCGATCATGTCGACCGCATCCACTTCGCCGGCGCATTCGGCTCGTTCATCGACCCGAAATACGCAATGGTGCTGGGCCTGATTCCGGATTGCGACCTCGACAAGGTCTCGGCCGTTGGCAATGCGGCCGGCGCCGGCGCCCGCATGGCGCTGTTGAACCGTGGCTATCGCCGCGAGATCGAGGAAACCGTTAGCAAGATCGAGAAGATCGAGACGGCGCTGGAGCCGAAATTCCAGGAACATTTCGTTTATGCCATGGCGCTCCCGAACAAGATCGACCCGTTTCCCAAGCTGTCGGCGGCGGTGAAACTGCCGCCGCGCAAGACGGTGAGCGAAGACGGCATTGCCGGCGACGCTGCCCCGCGGCGGCGTTCGCGCGAAGGCCATGCCGCGCGGCGCGGGCGGGGATGACTCGCCTCCGCCAGGCTGTCAGAACTTCCATTTTCATTTGTATGCAAATGTTTCCAGATCGCGCCGATCTGGAAACGAAATCGCGTTTTCGTGAAATCCGCCAGATACATAGGCGGAGCATTTAACCGGCATCGAACGGCAGGCGGAAACAGTTTTCGGCCACCGCAACGCTCCAAGGAGATCAAGATGTCGATGTTCGAAAGCTTCGGCCGCTATGGTGCGGCCTTCAAGAAAACACGCGAAGCGCGCAAGTCGCTGCGCATCCTCAACAGCTTGCCGCCTGAGATCCAAAAGGACATTGGCTGGCCGGTGTCGCCGCGTTCGAGCGAAAGGCAGCTTGCGGTCGGATGGGGCACGCAGCGCGGATGAAATTCATCGACAAATGCAAGCTGCTCGGTATTCGCCGGAGCCGCAATGCGGCTCCGGCTGCACCCAGCAATTGGCTGCGCGCCGCGTTGCTGCCGCGGCGTTGAGCTGCACCGGTAGGCCAGAGACTTCATGGCCGGACGCTTTGTCGACAGCTGGGATCAAACGACCGTATTGAGATTGCATCAATCTTGACTTTTTTGGTGGCGACACAATCTTCGAAATAGTCGGGGGTTCTCTTAGTCGGCTCAGCCGAAGTCCGTGTATCTGCATGCCCAGTCTCAAAAGCCACGTCGTGTCGTTCGTCCTCAGGTACAGCCGCAAGAAGGCGTTTTCCAGCCCCGAGAACCTGCAGCGCTGGATCGCCTATGCGCGCAGGACGGAAAACCATCAGCCGCCTGCGTCGCTGTGGTCACGCCTGGAGATCACAACCCGCACGATCAACGGCTTTCCCGTCTACGAGATCGCTCCCCAGGCTGGTGAGCGGAGGCGGATTCTCTACCTGCACGGCGGCGCTTACGTCTTTGAAATCACACCCTATCATTGGCGGCTGATCGCCGACATGGCCGACCGCCTCGGGTTCGGTATCACCGTGCCGATCTATCCCATTGCTCCCGAACACGATTTTCACGCCATGTTCGGCATGGTCGGCGCCGTCTACCGCCAGATGTTCGGCGAAACCAGGGCGAATGATATCATCTTCATGGGCGATTCCGCCGGCGGAAACATGGCCGTCGTGCTGACCATGATGGCTGCGCAAGACGGCCTGCCCTTGCCATCACGCCACGTGCTGATTTCGCCCGGTCTCGACGTGTCGCTCGCCAACCCAGAAATGTATGAGGCCGAACGCAACGATCCGTGGCTGGGCATTGCCGGCGGCCGCGAGGCGATCCGGCTTTACAGCGCCGGCATCGATCCCACCGACTGGCGCATCAGCCCGGTTTACGGCGACCTGTCGGTGCTGCCCAAAACGCTGCTGCTGACCGGTTCACGCGATCTGCTCACCCCCGACAATCTGATTTTCGCGGAAAAGGCACGCGCGGCCGGCGTCGAAATTGAGGTCGTCCACGAGCAAGGCATGTTCCATGTCTGGCCGTTGATCGACATGCCGGAGGCGCGTCGCGCGCGGGACAGCATAGTGGCCTTCTTGACCAACGAAACTGACAGTTATCATGCCAAGGCAGGAGAGTTGTCGCTGCAAAGGGCAGACCGCGACGGAACGCCTCGCGATCTGGTTGCGCCGCTCAGGTCGTAGTTGGCTCAGAACTTCCCAGTTTCCCTGAACATCTCAAACGTCGCGCGGATATGGTCGGCGACTGCCTTCACTGGAGCGCTGGCGTCCGGCGTCACCACCATGGCCAGATTGTAGGTGCCGATGTCAGGCATGCCGTCCTTCGGGCACAGCTCGACCATATCGCTGCCGAGGAACGATTTCGGCAGCGGCGCGACTGCAAGATCCGCCATGATCGCGGCGCGCTGGCCGGCCGTGTGTGCGCTCATATAGGCGATACGGTAGTTGCGGCCCTCGCGGCCAAGCGCCTCCAATGCCCCTGCCCGCCAGGCACAGCCCTCTTCCCACAATGAGACCGGCAGCGGCTCACGCAGATGCGCGCAACCGCCCTTGGCACCGGCCCAGACGATCGGCTCGGTGAGCAGCACTTCGGCGCCGATCGCGCTGGTCTTGTAGGAGTTGGTGAGCAACGTGATGTCGAGCGCCCGGTCGTCCATGCGCCGGCGCAGATTGACGCTCTGGTCGATGGTGACGTCGACCGCGATCGATGGATGCGACTGTGCGAACCGCTTCAGCACATGCGGCAGCACACGTTCGCCGTAATCGTCCGGCGAGCCGAGCCGCACCACCCCGACAATGTCTGGAATGATGAACTTCGACACCACCTCGCGATTGATCGACAGCAGCCGGCGCGCATAGCCGAGCAGCATCTCGCCATCGGTGGTCAGCGTCACCGAACGGGCGTCGCGCGCGAACACCGAGCGGCCGAGAATGTCCTCCAGCTTCTTGATCTGCATCGAGACGGCCGACGGCGTGCGGAAGACCGCATTGGCCGCAGTGGTGAAGCTGCCGGTCTCGGCGATCGCGACGAAAGTGCGCAGAACATCCAGATCGAGCAGCGGCAGCGGATGATTGAGTGGGGCGTTCATGGCAAGCGACCTTCAATTTTTCTGATGCAAACCATCATTCCATTTCGTTTGATTGAACATCAGTTTGGGAGGATAGTCAACTCGGTCGGAGGCAGGACGCATCGAAGTGGTCGCGAAACAACCATGACACGGACCTGCAATCGACACGAAATGAAGCTGAAACAAAGCCGGTGTACCGCCTGACGCTGCAAGCGCCGGGACGACCCGGCCCAACGCGAAGGAGAATGAGATGTCTATCCTGTCATCCATCGGTCGGATCGCGACCGAGTTCAGCGAGGCCCGTGCCCGCTACCAGACGGAACGCGCCATCCGCGCGCTGCCGATTGAACTGCAGAAGGATATCGGCTGGCCCGAAGCTGCCGATGCCAAGGCCGGCACTCGCCATGGTGTGGGATCGTGGGCTGGAGCAAAGTAAACCGTGTGTATCAACAGCTGAAGGCCTGCCGCGCAGATCAGCCCGGCAGGCCTTTTTGTTTGTACTCCAATGATTTTCCCGAGCCATGTCGCCGTCGCATGCCGCATATGAGCAAGTCGCATAGCAGCCCGCACTGGCAATCAATGCATTGTAAATAATCGAAAATCCTGGGCAGAATGCCCAAATTTGTCGCATTCCGTGTCGCTTTTCATATCAAGTGCTTCGCTTTTGCGATTTAGTTTCCCCTCACGTAAGCCTATATCATCATCAACAAACGAGCTGCCCCACTCCATCAAGCGAAGGCGACCCGTCTGAGCAACCGAATGGAGATGATCATGAAGCTTTTTGCCCGCCTCTTTGCCCGTCGCGAAATGAACCTGACGACCGCGCTCGAGCGCCAGCGCCTGGCCAACACCATGCCTGGCCAGACCGGTGCCATGGCTGCCGCGCGCCTCGGCTTCGTCGCCTGAGACGCGGCAATCCCGGCGGAAGCAGCCTTGCGCTGCTTCGAAGTCGATCCAGCGCCGCTTCGGTTTTGCCGAGGCGGCGTTTTCGTGTGCGCAGACTGCATAGGCTCGGTTGGTCGATCCGGCGGCATGTCGCGTCCTTCGCCGCATAGCGATCGCCCATTTGCGACCCGTGTCGCAAATAAAGTCGCTCCGTTGCCGTCTAGCCAATTGACAGGAAACGTCTTTCCTGATGTCGCTGTGCTAATCGCGACATCCTGTTCGCGCCATTGCAGCGTGAGGATCTACCCGTGAATGTCGTAAAGCACCCGATCCGGCGATCGTTCGTATTCTTCCTGGTCCCCGATTTCACCATGATCGCCTTCGCGACGGCGCTCGACCCGTTGCGTTCGGCCAACCGCATGCTCGGCTATGAAGCCTATCGCTGGCGGCTCGCCAGCATCGACGGCAAGCCGGTGCGCGCCTCGAACGGCGTCGAATGCGCCGTCAACACCTCGCTAGAGGAAGAGCGCAAGAAAATGTCCGGACCGGACCGGCCGAACATGGCCATCGTCTGCAGCGGCATCAATGTCGAGCGCTACCAGAACAAATCGGCCTTTGCCTGGTTGCGCGAGGAGTACAATCGCGGCGTTGCCGTCGGCGGCCTGTGCACTGGCGCGCATATCCTGGCCGCCGCAGGCCTGCTGTCCAACAAGCGCTGCGCCATCCATTGGGAGAACCTGCCGGGCTTTTCCGAGGCGTTCCCCAAGGCCAATGTCTTCGCCGACCTCTTCGAGATCGACCAGAACATCTACACCTGCGCCGGCGGCACCGCCGCGCTCGATATGATGCTGAAGCTGATCGGCGACGATTTCGACGAAAGCCTCGTCAACCGCGTCTGCGAGCAGGTGCTGACTGATCGCGTGCGCAGCCCGACCGACCGCCAGCGCCTGCCGCTGCGCGCCCGCCTTGGCGTGCAGAATTCCAAGGTTCTGGCCATTATCGAGCTGATGGAAGCCAATCTCTCCGAGCCGCTCTCGCTGATCGAGGTCGCTGATCATGTCGACCTGTCGCGCCGGCAGATTGAGCGCCTGTTCCGCACCGAGATGGGGCGCTCCCCTGCCCGTTACTATCTGGAGATCCGCCTCGACCGCGCCCGGCACCTGCTGATCCAGTCGTCGTTGCCGGTGGTCGAAGTGGCGGTCGCCTGCGGCTTTGTTTCCGCCTCGCATTTCTCCAAATGCTATCGCGAGTTGTACGCCCGCTCGCCGCAACAGGAACGCGTCGATCGCAAGCAATTGCTGGCGGCTTGATCTGGCAAATCAGCAGAGGACCGGCGAAGTGTGATATTCCCGCATCGAGAGATGCCGCATGACCACGAGTTCGAGCCTATCCCAAAAACCGGCCGACCCGCACAGCTTCCGCCTCGATGCAGAAAAATGGGCCGCGTTCATGGCGGCAATGGACGCCCCTACGCGCGACCTTCCACGCCTAAAGCGCCTGTTGAGCGAACCGAGCATCTTTTCCGGTCGCGGTCGAGTGTAGGTTGCGGCGACTATACCTGCGCCGTGCGCATAGCCTCGACGCGGATGTCTTCCGTCAGCCGCGCTTTCAGCGCCGAAAATTCCGGGCTGGTCTTCAGCGTGTAGTGGCGCGGATGCGGCAGGTCGACGGCAACGTCCGATTTGATGCGGCCCGGCCGTGCCGTCATCACGACCACGCGCGACGCCATGAAGATCGCCTCCTCGATGTCGTGGGTGACGAACAGCACCGTTTTTTGCCGGCGCTCCCAGATGCCGAGAAGCAGTTCCTGCATCAGCCCGCGGGTCTGGTTGTCAAGCGCGCCGAACGGCTCGTCGAGCAGCAGGATCTCCGGATCGTTGGCCAGTGCCCGGGCAATCGCGGTGCGCTGCTGCATGCCGCCGGAAAGCTGCTTCGGCCAATGGTTTTCAAAACCTCTCAGCCCGACGAGATCGACGTAAGAAGCGACGATCTCGCTGCGCTCGTGCTCGGCCATTCCACGTTCGCGCAGGCCGAAGGCGATGTTCTCGGCGACCGTCAGCCACGGAAACAGCGTATAGGACTGGAAAACCATGCCGCGGTCTGGACCGGGCCGGTCCACCACCCTGCCGTCGAGCAGAACACGTCCCCCACTCGGCGCTTCGAGGCCGGCGACGATCCTGAGCAGTGTCGACTTTCCACAGCCGGATGGCCCCAGGATGGTGATGAAGTCGTTGGCGGCGACCGCCAGATCGATCGGCATCAGCGCCTTGACCGGCTGCCCACCGCCGACACCGGCGAAGGTGCGCGAGACGCCTTCGATGAGCAGCTTGCTCACGCCAGGCTCCATGGAAACAGCCAACGGTTGAGCGCCTTGAAGGCGAAATCGGACAACAGCCCGATCAGGCCGATGACGATGATGCCGAAGATGATCTGCCCTGTCGCCAGCCGCGACTGGCTGTTGATGATCATGTAGCCGATGCCCGACGACGAGCCGATCAGCTCGGCGACGATGACATAGGTCCAGGCCCAGCCGAGCACCAGCCGCAGGGTCTCGGCAATCTCCGGCGCATTGGCCGGCATGATCACGCGCCGCACGATGCCGTTGTCGGACGAGCCAAGCGTGTAGGCCGCCTCGACTAGGTCGCGCCGTGTGCCGCCGACCTTGACCGCGATGATCAGGATGATCTGGAACACCGAGCCGACGAAGATCACCAGCAGTTTTTCGAGCTCGCCAACGCCCGCCCACAGGATGAGCAGCGGGATGAAGGCCGATGCCGGCAGATAGCGGGCGAAGGAGACGAACGGCTCCAGGAACGCCTCCACGGGCTTCCAGGCACCCATCAAGATGCCGAGCGGCACGGCAACGATGGCCGCCATCAGGAACCCGCCGAAGACGCGCCAGATGGTGATAAGGATGTCGAGCCAGAAGCGGTCCTCGACCAGCAGCCGCCAGCCGTCTCTCACCATCGACAGCGGATCGGCAAGGAAAATGCGATTGACGTGGCCGCCAAGCGTGATCCACGCCCAGAACGCCACGAACAGCACGAAGAACGAAATGCCGAGCACGGTTCGAATGCCCGGCGAGACCGGATGCAAGGGGCGCGGCATCTTCGACCGTCCTCTGATCTGAATGAAAAAGCGGCGGCGCACGCGCCGCCGCCGGGCGACAATCCTGGCGGTTAGTCGGCGACGGCGCTGGTGTCGGCCAACGTCGAGACGTCAGGCGCTTCCTTGATCAAACCCATCTGCAGCAGAAGCTCGCCGGCGGTCTTGGAAAAGTCCTGGAATTCCTTGGTGAAGAACTGCTTGTTTTCAGCCTTGTCGGCCCATTTCAGGTATTTGGCCGACTCTTCGAATTCCTTGGCCGACTGCTTCACGTCGGCACCCATCGTCTCATAGGATTTCGCCGGATCGCTCTTGATCAGGTCGAGTGCCTCGAAATAGCTGTCGGCAAGCGCCTTGCCCGCATCCGGATTGGCCTTGAGGAACTCCGGCGTGCAGCCGACCGTATCGAGCACCATCGGATAGTCGAGAGTGGTGACAAGGATATGGCCCTGGTCGGACTTTTCGCGCACCGCCGAGATGAACGGCTCATAGGTGACCGCCGCATCGTTCTGGCCGGCGAGAAACGCCTGCGCCGCCGCATCCGGCTCCAGGTTGACGACCGTCACGTCCTTGGTCGACATGCCGTTCTTGTTGAGCACCCAGGCCAGCATGAAATAGGGCGAGGTGCCCGGCGCCGAAGACGCGACCGACTTACCTTTGAGATCGGCGACGGTCTTGATGTCGTTGCGGGCGACGATGCCGTCGGCGCCGTAGGATTTGTCGAGCTGGAATATCTGCTTGGTCGTCACGCCATTGGCGTTCCAGACCAGCCAGGTCTCGACCGTGGTGGCGGCGCATTGCAGGTCGCCGCTGGCGATGGCGAGCGGCCGGCTGGCTTGCGGCACCTTCTTCAAGGTGACGTCGAGGCCGTGCTTTTCGAAGATGCCGGCCTGCTTGGCGAGCGTCAGCGGCGCAAAGCCGGTCCACCCACTGATGCCGATGCTGACCGATGTGGCGGCCATCGCCGGCGCGGACAATCCGACGGCAAGCGTCAAGCTTGCGGCAAGAATTCCGATCCTGTTCATGTCGGTTCCCCTTTAATGTGTTCGGATGCGGAATTGTGTCACAGACGCCCGCAGGCTTGTCAATGAAGCAGATGCTGCACTGCGGTATGTCACCATCGACAGCAAACTCCGCCATCAGCGGCTGTCGTACATCCAGCTGCGGTCGCGCCACATTTTTTCGCCAACCAGGCAGTCGGTGACGGGGATGTCCTGTGCCAGCACCAATGGCGGATGCGCCGCCCCTTCCGCCGCTCGCTGCGGCGAGGCCGGACCGGCAAGCTCCAGCACCAGCTTGCGGCGGATGGCCGCCGGAAACTGCGTCCAGTCATTGACCGGGATCATGAAGGAGCCCGGCCCGCCGATGACGCAGTCGCTGTAGTAGCGGTCGAGATTGTTGACATCGTAAGCGCTGCTGAACCCGCCCCTGGTCATCAGCGGCAGGCCGTTGATGGTGATGCCTTGCTTGATCACAGCGTCGCGGGTGATATCGACAGGTGCGCCCTGGTTGTTGGGGCCGTCACCCGAAATGTCGATCACCCGCTTGACGCCCTGGAAGCCGCTTTCAGCAAAGAGATCGCTGGCGAATTCCAGCGCGCCGGAGATCGAGGTGCGCCTGGCACTGGCCGGCGGATGAGCGGAAAGCTGCGCTGCCAGCCGCTCGGCGTCGGCACGATTGGCGATCACCGTCCACGGCACAACGACCTGCTGCCAGGTCGCGCCAGCCCATTCGACATAGGTGACGGCAATCTTGCCATGAGCGCCTTCGCCGATTGCCTGCAGGACATCGTCATGCGTCAGCGCCGCCGCATAGCCATGACGCTGGATTTCGAGCTCGTCCGGCGACATGGACAGCGAAACGTCGACCGCCAGTACCAGTTCGACGTCAACCGGCTCGGCGGCGCGGGAGTTTGCAGTCAGCCATAGCACCGACGCCAGCGCGGCGGCACCCGAGACGAGATGTCTTGCACGGGCAAAACCAGACATGCCGCACGGTAAGCGAAAATCGCCGATCGACAAAGAGAAAAGCCCGGTGGAGAGCCGGGCTCATTCTGTCACATTTTTGCGAACCGCCGGAAAACGAATTTCATTTGTGGATGCGGCGCCCGCCCCGTCCCCGCCATTCCACGGCCTTCTCGACATCCGTCTCGGAGGATGGGTCCGGCTTCGGTTTTCTAGCACCGACCCCGCGCGCTGCCGTCCAGTTCGGCTTGAATGACGGCGGAAGCCACAACAGAATACCTGCAACCGCGGCAGGCAAGATGATCGCAAAACGCAGAATTGAAAGTACGATGCCGCAGATGCCGACGATCTGCGCGGCCCGGCGGACGCCGAAGCGTCTCAGGAACAAATGTCTTGCAATCACGCCGCCATCCAGATCGTAGGCGGGCAGGATGTTGAGAATGATAAGTGACACGTTCAACAATGCGCCAATCCAAAGCGTCCATTCCAGAGGACCGGCCGACCTTGACGGCAGCCACCCGAATGGCCTTTCGGGTACAACTGGGATGAGTTCTCCAAAAACCAGATAATAGGCCGCATCGAAAAACGCGGCGAGCGCGATGTTCGCCAGGGGACCCGCTATCGCAATCCGCGCCCAGGCAGGCGATGGTGCTGCGGCGCGTTTGAAACGCGTGAACCCGCCGAAGAGATATAATTCTATCCTGTCGGTGGCGACGCCTTGTCGGCGTCCGATCCATGCGTGTGCCAGTTCGTGCAGAAATATCGACGCAAACAGAAGCGCTGCAAAGATAGAGGTATGGATCAATGCATCCTTGGGTCGGCTCGCCCACTCGTTCAGGAAGGGCAGCACAATGGGGAATTGCGAAGGTCCAGCTGACGCGAACCGGGATATTCCGGTTCAGCTGAAACACAAGCGCATCGTTTTTTCTATCCCAGCCGATCCGCCGCAAAGGCACCCCCCAATCGCAGCGCGACGGTAAGCGAGAATCATCGCTCCACAAAGCGAGAAGCCCGACAATGAATCGGGCTTCTGCATTCAGGTCCTGCCGGCACTGCTCGGCTTGCCTGTGTGGAGAATCGGCAGGCAAGCAACGGTTAGCTGCGAGGATTGAGGTTCTCCGGGTCGTAGAGCGGCCTGTAGCCGACGGCGGCCACTTCGACCGGGTACTTCTCGCCGAAATATTCGACGCTCAGCTTGCGGCCCTCCTGGCAATACGCCCAGGGCAGGTAGGCGAGCGCGATGTTCTTGCCGAGGGTCGGACCATAGGCCACCGAAGTCGTGAAGGAGCGGCGGCCGAGCTCGTCGACGAGCGTCTCACCGGTTTGCGGGTCCATCACCGGCATCGTGCCGACCGGATAGCGGGGAACGCCATTGGAATCGGTATTGTCCGTCAAGATAAGCGTGCAAAGCATGGCCGGCTGATGCGCCCGGGCGCGATATTCCAGATGCTTTGCCTTGCCGCAGAAATCGGCCTCCTTGACTTTCGGACGGGCAAGGTCGGCTTCCAGCAGATTGTATTCGGTCAATAGGTCCGCATTCTGCAGGCGCAGGCTCTTCTCCAGGCGGCGGCTGTTGGCATAGGTCTCGACGCCAAAGGCCATCACGCCGGTCGACCGCAGCGCGTCCCAGACAGCCAGGCCGTCGTCGTAGCGCATGTGCAGTTCCCAGCCTTGCTCGCCGACATAGGAGATGCGGAAGGCGGTCACGTCCTTGCCGGCGATCCTGACGGGCTTGATCGCGGCAAAGGGAAAATTCTCCGGCGTCAGCCCATCGGGGTTTTCCACGCACTTGCTCAATGTCGCCCGCGCGTTCGGACCCCAGATGCCGACGGTCACATATCTCTCGGTCACATCGGTGACGCTAACGTCGAAGCCTTTGTCCTCTGCCGTCCGGCGCATGTACTGGAAGTCGCGCGGCCCGGCATCGGCGCCGTCGATGACGCGGCAGCGGCCGGCCATGCGGATGACGGTCAGGTCGGCGCGCACCATGCCTTCCTCGTCGAGGAAATGGGTATAGATGCCCTTGCCGATATTGCCGTCACCGCCGATTTTTGCCGCGCACAGCCATTCCATCAGCGCGACATGGTCCGGGCCTTCCACGTCGTACATGGCGAAATGCGACAGGTTGACGATGCCGCAATCCTCGCTCATCGCGAGATGCTCGGCGTTCGAGACGCGCCAGAAGTGGCGGTTATCCCATTCGTTTTGGCGCACCGGCACCCGGTTGCCGTATTTCTCGAGCAGATGCTCGTTGGCGGCGTAGCCATGGGCGCGCTCCCAGCCGCCGAGTTCCATGAAATAGCCGCCGAGTTCCTTCTCGCGCTCCCAGAAGGGCGAGCGGCGGACATTGCGAGCCTTGGAGAAGGGCTCGCGTGGATGGACCGCTGGGTTGTAGACCTTCATAGCGGTTTCGGTGCAGCGATCCCAGATGAACTGTTCTTTCGTCTGGTGCGGATAGAAACGCGAATAGTCGATGGCGTGGTGGTCGATCGCCGTGCGGCCGTCCGTCATCCAGTCGGCGATGAGCTTGCCCATGCCGGGGCCGTCCTTGACCCAAATCGCCACCGCATACCAGAGGCCCCTGACCTTCTGGCTTTCGCCCATCGAGGGGCCGCCGTCCGCCGTCACCTGCAATAGGCCGTTGAAGGAATGGCTCTCATTGTAGCCCAGCTCGCCCAGGATCGGCGTCAGTTCCATGGCGCGCTCGAGCGGCGCCAGGATCTGCTCCATGTCGAGATCGCGTTGCGACGGCGAAAGCCGCGCCTCGTTTTTCTCGAGAATATCGCGCGGATGGCAAAGGCGCGGATTGGTCTCTTCGTAATAACCCCATTCGATCTGCCCGCCTTCGGCGGTCTTGGGGTCGCCGGTATCGCGCATGTAAGCCGAGTTGCCCTGGTCGCGCAGCAGCGGCCAGCCGATCTCCTTGCCGGTGCCGGCGAACTCGGTGTACGGCCCGAAGAAGGTAAGCGGATGGTCGATCGGCATGACCGGCAGGTCCTCGCCCGCCATTTCCGCGATCAGCCGTCCCCAGATGCCGGTGCAGACCACGACATAGTCGGCCTCGATGGTGCCGCGGTCGGTCACCACGCCCTTGATGCGGCCGTTCTCGATGACGAGCGACCTGGCCGACGTATTGGCAAACGCCCTGAGTTTGCCGGAAGCTTCCGCCTGGTCGACAAGCTTGCCGGCGACGGTCTGCGAGCGCGGGATGACGAGGCCGGCGTCGGGGTCCCACAGGCCGCCCTGTACCATCTGTTCTTCGATCAGCGGGAATTTTTCCTTGATCTCGGCGGGATCGATCAGGCGGGCGCGTGTGCCGAAGGCCTTCGCCGAAGCGATCTTGCGCTTGATCTCCGCCATGCGGGCGTCGTCGCCGACGCGGGCAACCTCGAGGCCGCCGATGCGCGCATAGTGACCCATCTTTTCGTAGAAATCGATGGAGTAGAGCGTCGTCCAGCACGACAGGAAGTCATGGCTGGTCGTGTAGCAGAAATCGGAAGCGTGTGCCGTCGAGCCGATATCGGTCGGGATGCCCGATTTGTCGATGCCGACAATATCGTCCCATCCGCGCTCGATCAGGTGATGGGCGACCGATGCGCCGACGATGCCGCCCAGCCCGACGATGACGACCTTCGCCTTTTCCGGAAACCCTGCCATTGCCCGCGACTCCAAGATGCTATTGCGAGCAGACTATAGGGCGGCGCGGCGCCGCGCTTGCAGCCTGTTTGCGACATCGCCAAAAAAGCCCGCGCCACCAGCCCGTCGAATGCAGTTAGACCTACGCCTTCGCCCTGCTCGGTATGAAGGCGCTGCTAGAGCCCGTCCTGCGCAGCTTCGAAGAAAAATGCATACCTTCATCGCCGATTACCGGAAGCAAATAAAAGGCCGGGCGTTTGCCCGGCCTTCAAAAATCATGGCGTCGACTTTACTTGATGCGCGCGACGCCGCCCGAGATCTCGATCGTCTCCGAACCGGTCAGCGCCTCGAGGTCGCCATTCGGCAAGGTAACAAAACAGCCGCTCGGGCAAAATTCCACGGTTTCGCCAGCGGCCAGCGCCAGCTCGGTCTTGCCGCCGCCTTCCGTCACGATCAGCGTGCGGGTCTCGGCGTCCTTGTTGACCGCGCTGGCGGCATGGGCCGAACCGCCCACGGCCAGAAAAGCGACGGCGGCGACGAGAGACTTCCACATTTTGCAGTATCGGTGTTGCCACCGCCTCTGTTGCATTTCGCAAGGCATTCTCGCCGTTTGCAGGTGAGCTTATATGTAATGCAAGCTGAACGGCAACTGAATGCCGCATTCATGCCGCAATTGGTTTCCGAAGGCTTGAAGGCAAGCTCCAAACAGCTAGTCAGGATCGGGCTTCCGTACCTTGCGTCCCGACTTGGCGAGACGTTTCGCCTCGACCGCCGCCAAGGCTTTTGCTTGTTCCCGCTCGGCGAATTCGACTTCGATCTTGTCGTCGTCGATCGGCCACGCCTCGTGCTTTTTGGTCTCGACGACGGCGCGCGGTGTCGACGGAATTTCGATATGCTGGTCGGCGAACACATCGAAGATGGCAAAGCGGATGTCGTTCTGGACGATATTGCCACTAAGAACGTCTGCCAGGAATACGCGGATCTCGAATTCGAGCGCGGCCGGGCCGAAATTGGAAAACAGCACAAAGGGTTCCGGGTTCTTCAGCACCAGCGGATGGCTGCGTGCGATCTCCAACAGGACGCCATGCACGTGCTTGACGTCGCTGCCATAGGCAACGCCGACCTTGATGTCGACGCGGCCGAGCTTGTTGCGGTGCGTCCAGTTGCCGACCGCATTGTTGATCAGGTTTGAATTGGGCAGGATCACCGATTGCCGTTGGAACGTCTCGATCTCGGTGGCGCGCACGCTGATCTTCTTGACCGTGCCGCTGATGTCGCCGGCGACGATCCAGTCGCCGACCTTGAACGGCCGCTCGGCCAACAGGATCAGGCCCGACACGAAATTCGAGACGACATTCTGCAAGCCGAAACCGATGCCGAGGGACAAGGCGCCGGCGACCAGCGCGAGATTGGAGAGGTCGATACCGGCCGCCGAGATGCCGACCAGTGCCGCGACCGCGACACCGGCATAACCGACCGCCAGCCGGATCGAATTGCGCACGCCGGTGTCAACCCGGCCGCGCGCCATCACCGAGCCGTCGAGCCAGCCCTGGAACCAGCGCGTCAGGAAATAGCCAATGATGAAGACGACGACGCCGGTGAGAATGCCGGTGACCGAGATCGTCACCGAGCCGATAGTGAGGCCGGTCGCCAGCTTGTAGGCCCAGGCCTGGATGTCGCCGGGCTGGAAGCCCCACATCAACAGGATCAGCGGCAGGAACACCAGCACAATCATGATGTTGATGGCGGCGCTGACGACAAGCCCGAGCTGGTCGAGGGCGGTCTCTTCGTAGCTTGAATTGGCCGCTAGCCAGCGCCCGATCGAAGTTTTGGCGAAACCGCCTTCCTCGCCGATCGCTCGCGCCGACAGGAAGCCGATATAGGCGGTGACCAGGATGGTGCCGGTGACCACGACCTGCAGCGAGACGAAAATTGCAAGGCCGATATAGCCAAGCAGTGCCGATGCGATGGTGAATAGGCCTAGCGCGACGGCGGTGTAGCGCAGCCACGCCGGCCACGGGCGCCAGCTTCCGTCGGGGGCCTTGAACGGCTTCAGCAGGCCCATAAGGATCAGGATGATGCCGACGACGATGGTGGCGATGAAGCTTCTGGCGATGGTCAGCGACAGTGGCGAGCCCATCTTGTCGTTGACGACAGACAGGAAGTTGTTGCTGCCGATGACGACAGCCATGGCGGTCGTCAGCCGCACCAGCCAGCGCGCCGGGCCGGTTTCGACCGGGATCAAACGCCAGTTCGGCAGTCGGGGCTCGAGCGCTGCGTTGGTCAGGCGGTTGACGCAGAACACCACCGCGATAACGGCAACCAGCGAATTCAGGAAGATGCCGATGTCACCGCGTAAAACATTGTAATAATCGAAGAAGAAGATCGTCGAGACAAGGAAGGCGCCGACCGCCAGCGTCGGCAGCAACGTCGACCAGAACGCCACCGACAGGCGGCTGAGATAGGAGGGGTCCTCGACGGAGGGATCCGCTTCGAAGACGCGGCCGAACAGGCGTCGGCCGCCGATAAAAAGCACTGCAGCGAATGCGAGCGCCATCAAAGTCGCGGCAAGAATGGCCTGGAACTTGAACTTGAAGGCGAAGCTCAGCCAGGATGACACCGCCTTATAGAAGCCGGAAAACTCAGCGTTGGCGTCGGAAAAGACTTCGGGGCTAAGCGCATCGGACAGCACGTAGCGTTTGGTAAGCACATTGCGGAACAGCTCGCTGCGCATGTTGCCGATCTTCTCGATCAGCCCACTGATGCGGATCGACAGGTTCTGCGCGCTGGCAATAACGGCGTTGATCTCGGCTTTTTCGGAAGCCAAGGCCTGGCGTTCACCGGTTACGATGTCTGGCTCGGCCGGCTGGCCCGCGGCCGGCGGAGGTCCCAGCATCTCAATCCGATCGTTGATATCGCCGAGACGCGAGCGGAACGCCAGCGCGCTGGTGAGCGCCGCCCGCGACAGATCCTCCAATTGCAGACGGATTTCCACGAGGGTGGCATCGTCTTGGCCGTCCTGCTGTATCTTCTTCTCGAGACCGTCGGTTTTGGCCGTCAGACTCTGGATGACCTTCTGCTGGTCTGCGATCAACCCGGCGGCGCCCTGCCCGAGTGCCTGCGCCATAGCAACGAGCGACGGCGGCGCCGAGACAACAAGCGCAAGAATCAAGACCAGGCGGAATAAACGAAAGAACATGATTTTTCTGGCGACTCGCGGGCGGCATCGGCAGTTTTGAAGCACGTCCTTGATAAAGAGGCTCATATCACGGGGCAAGTCATCCCAGGCGTCTCGTTTTTCGAAGTCCCGCCAATCGAAGTCGGCCAATCCAATCGAAGTCGGCCAAATCCAATCGAAGTCGGGGAGTCGAAAAGCGATGGCGCAATCTTGGCTTTGCGTTTGCAGCCTGGTCTATACTCTGCCGTAAAGCCTGAAATGGATGACAATAAGAATGGCGGAATATTCGGCCTTTTCGCTTCTCAAGAACGCGCTGACCGGAAACAAGGACTGGACGCCGGCCTGGCGCAAGCCCGACCCGAAAGCGTCCTACGACGTGATCGTCATCGGCGGCGGCGGCCATGGCCTGTCGACCGCCTACTATCTCGCCAAGGAGCACGGCATCACAAATGTCGCGGTGCTGGAGAAGGGCTGGCTCGGCTCCGGCAATGTCGGCCGCAACACCACGGCGGTCCGTTCCAACTATCTCCTGCCGGCCAACACGCGTTTCTACGAACATTCGATGAAGCTGTGGGAGAACCTGGCCCATGACCTCAACTACAACGTCATGTTCTCGCAGCGCGGCTGCCTGAACCTCGCCCACACACCTGCTCAGCTCGACGACTATGCCCGGCGCGGAAACGCCATGCGCCATCTCGGCGTTGACGCCGAACTGATGACCACGGCCGAAATCGCGCGCCTGGTGCCGGCGCTCGACGTCTCGGCCACCGCGCGTTTCCCGATCGTCGGTGGCCTGATGCAGCGGCGCGCCGGCACCGCCCGCCACGACGCCGTCGCCTGGGGCTATGCGCGCGGCGCAGATCGCCGCGGCGTCGACATCATCGAAAATTGCGAGGTCACCGGCTTCCTGCGCGACGGCGACCGCATCATCGGCGTCACGACAACGCGCGGCGAAATCCGCGCAAAAAAGGTAGCGGTCGCGGTTGCCGGCAGCACCGGGCGGGTCATGCGGCTTGCCGGCATCGAGACGATGCCGATCGAGAGCCACGTGCTGCAGGCCTTCGTCACGGAATCGCTAAAACCGTTCATCGATACGGTCCTGACCTTCGGCATGGGCCATTTCTATATGTCGCAATCGGACAAGGGCGGCCTTGTCTATGGCGGCGATCTCGACGGCTACAACAGCTACGCCCAACGCGGCAGCCTGCCGATCGTCGATGAGGTGATGAGCGAGATGCTGGCGCTGTTCCCTGGGCTGGCCCGTGTCCGCATGCTGCGCTCATGGGGCGGCGTCTGCGACATGTCGATGGACGGCTCGCCAATCATCACCACCGGTCCGCTGCCGGGCATGTATCTCAACTGCGGCTGGTGCTATGGCGGCTTCAAGGCGACGCCGGCTTCCGGCTGGTGCTTTGCCTGGACCATCGCCAAGGACGAGCCGCACGGTCTCAACGCGGCCTTCACGCTCGACCGCTTTTACCGTGGCATGGTGATCGACGACAAGGGCCAGGGCGCCACGCCCCGGCTGCATTAGGCCATGATCCCGAAAAGTGGAAACCGGTTTTCGGACAAGATCATGGTCAAACGAGAAGTTTAAGAGATCCATGCTCATCACCTGCCCCTATTGCGGCCCGCGCGACGTGATCGAATTCACCTATCAGGGCGACGGCAATCGCCAGCGCCCACAGCCCGCCTCGCAGAACCTCGACGCCTGGAACGCCTATGTCTACGACCGACTCAACCCGGCCGGCGACCACAATGAGATCTGGCAGCATTCCGGCGGCTGCCGCGCCCATCTCAGGGTCGTGCGCAATACGCTGACGCACGAGATCTCCAGCACCGCGTTCGCGCGCGGCGACCACAACTCGGTTGCGCGGCACCGGGCCGAGGACAAGCCATGAGCCCGCGCCGTACAGAGGCCGGGGGCCGCATCGACCGGCTGCGGACCATCCGTTTCACCTTCGACGGCGCGCCTTATACCGGCCATGCCGGCGACACGCTGGCTTCGGCGCTGCTGGCCAACGGCGTCACCCTGTTTGGGCGTTCGTTCAAATATCACCGCCCGCGCGGCGTGCTGACCGCCGGCGTCGAGGAACCGAACGCGCTGGTCACAGTGTTGAGGGGCGAGGTTCGCGAGCCGAACATCCCCGCCACAATGGTCGAGATTTATGACGGGCTGGCCGCAATCAGCCAGAACCGCTTCCCTTCGCTTGCCTGGGACGTCAGTGCCGTGAACCAGCTCGGCGGCAAGCTTTTGTCGGCTGGCTTCTACTACAAGACCTTCATGGGACCGGTGATCGGTCCGCTGAAGGGCACTCGCTTCTGGATGTTCTGTGAGCATTTCATCCGCCGTGCCGCCGGCCTGGGCAAGGCAGGCACGGCTCCCGATACGGCGCGCTACGAACGCATGAACGCGTTTTGCGATGTGCTGGTAGTCGGCTCCGGCCCGGCGGGGCTGATGGCCGCCAGGGCGGCTGCCGATCAGGGTGCACGCGTCATCCTGGCCGAGCTCGAGCCGCATTTCGGCGGCTCGGCCAATTGGTCGCGCGAGACGATCGATGGCATGCCGGCCGCCGACTGGGCAGCGCGCGCCGCCGGTCAGCTTGAAGGCCGTGACAATATCCGCCTTTTGCCGCGCACTACTGTCTGGGGTTATTATGACGGCAACACGCTTGCCGCGCTCGAACGTGTCACCGACCACAAGGAAAAGGCCGGCAAGGGCGAGCCGCGCCATCGCTATTGGACGATCCGCGCCAAGTCGGTGGTGCTGGCCACCGGCTCCCTGGAGCGTCCGCTGGTCTTTCCGGGCAACGATCGGCCAGGCGTGATGCTGGCGCATGCTGCCGAGCGCTATGCCAATCAATATGGCGTGCTGCCGGGCGACAGGGTCGCGCTGTTCACCAACAATGACAGCGCCTATCGCTCCGCGCTTGCGCTGAAGAAGGCCGGCGCCGTCGTCGTCGCCATCGTCGACGTGCGCCCAGAACTTTCGAGCGAAATGCGCAAGCTGGCCGGCGAAGCGGAGGCCGAGATCCTTTCTGGCCACGCGGTGATCGCCACCGAGGGCGGCAAGGCGCTTTCCGGCTTCAAGGTGCAGCGCTTCGACGTGGTCAACGGCGCGCTTTCCGGCGAAGCGCGCAGCATCCACGCCGATTGCCTGCTGATGTCGGGCGGATGGTCGCCGACCATTCATCTGGCCAGCCAGGCCGGCGCGAGAGCGGAATGGAACGAAGCATTGCAAGCGTTCCTGCCGCCCAAGCCGACGACGCGGCAATGGATCGGCGCCGGCGCCTTCACCGGCAGTTTCTCCACCGCCGAGGCGATCGCCGAAGGCCGCGCCGCCGGCCTTTCCGCAGCGGGCGCAACCGCCACGCCGGCGGCCTTGCCTGCCGTCGAGGCAGCACCTGGCGATCCCGATCCGGCGCCGGTGCTCGAGATCAAGGCCAAGGGAAAGAGTTTCGTCGACTTCCAGCATGACGTGACGGCGGATGACGTGCGGCTGGCGCATCGCGAAGGCTTCGTCTCGGTCGAGCATCTGAAGCGCTACACCACGCTCGGCATGGCAACCGACCAGGGCAAGAGCTCCAACATACCCGGCCTCGCCATCATGGCCGAGGCGCTCGGCAAGCCGATCCCAGAGGTCGGCACGACGCGCTTTCGCCCGCCCTTTTCGGCGGTGTCGATCGGCTCGCTAGCCGCCGAACGCTTCGGCGATCTGAAGCCCGAGCGGCTGACGCCGATGCATGACTGGCACGTCGCCAACGGCGCCACCATGTATTCGGCCGGCCTGTGGTATCGGCCGATGATCTACGGCCATCCCGGCGAGACGATCGAGCAGGCCTATGTGCGCGAAGCGAGAGCCACGCGCGAGAGCGCCGGCATCGTCGATGTCTCGACACTGGGCAAGATCGCGGTGCAAGGCCCCGACGCGGCGGAATTCCTCGACCGCGTCTACACCAACGTGTTTTCGACGCTGGCCGTCGGCAAGGCGCGTTATGGGCTGATGCTGCGCGAGGACGGTCTCGCCTTTGACGACGGCACCACATGGCGGCTCGGCGCGCAGGATTTCCTGATGACCACCACCACCGCCAATGCCGGCAAGGTGATGCAGCATCTGGAATATTTCCTCGACGTGATCTGGCCGGAGCTGAAAGTCCACGTCGCCTCGGTCACCGACCAATGGGCCGGTGCCGCCATCGGTGGGCCGAAGGCAAGGCAGATACTGGCTGCTTGCGTCAGCGGCACCGCCGTCGACAATGCCGCCCTGCCCTTCATGGGCATCGTCCACGGCGAAATCGCCGGCGTGCCGGTGATGATCTGCCGGCTGTCCTTCTCCGGCGAAATGGCCTTCGAGGTCTATTCCGGCGCCGGCTACGGCACCCATGTTTGGGAGGCGCTGATCGAAGCCGGCAAGCCGTTCGGGCTGGTGACCTACGGGCTGGAGGCGCTGGGCACCATGCGCATCGAGAAAGGCCACGTCACCGGTGCCGAGATCGACGGCCGTACCACGGCACGCGACCTGCATCTCGACTGGATGCTGTCGAAGAAGAAGTCGTTCATCGGCTCGGCGATGATGGATCGCGAGGGGCTGATCGCACCCGACCGCCTGGAACTCGTCGGTATTGTTTCGCTCGACAACCAGCCGCTCAATGGCGGCGCACACATCGTCGAGGAGCTTGACGAAGCCAATCCACACGGCTCGCTTGGCCACATCACCGCCTGCTGCTATTCGCCGGCGCTCGGCAAATATATCGCGCTTGCCCTGGTCAAGGGCGGCAAGGCGCGGCGCGGCTCGCGTGCCTACGTTTCCGATCCGTTGCGCAACAGGTTCGGGCCGGTCGAGATCGTCTCCAACCATTTCTTCGATCCGGACGGGAGCCGCATGCATGGTTGAACGCCAATCACCGCTTGAGCCGGTGCTGCATCCGGGCTCGCATGGCAATTTCGAGCACGGTGTCGAAATCATCCTCTCCGAAACCAGGCCGGGGTCGATCCTGCAGCTCGCCGCCTGGCCCGGCGAGGAGAAGACGTTGATGGCCGGCATCCATGCGGTCACCGGCCTGGCTTTGCCCGACGGCGCCGGTGGCGGTGTGACGAACGGCGCCAGGTCGGTGTTCGGCTTTGCGCCGGGAAAATTTACGGTTGTCGATGAAGCCGAGGGATTGGCGCCGGCCTTTGCCGATGTCGTTACTTCGGCCATCGGTACGGTGACCGACCTTTCGCACGGCCGCACCGCGATCCGTATCGCCGGGCCGAAGGCCGAGTGGGTGCTGGCGAAATTCTTCGCCATCGACTTCGCGCTGCCGGCCTTCCCGATCGGCGCCGGCCGCTCGACCATGCATCACGACGTCTTCGCGCAGATCCAGCGCACGGGCGCCGATCAGTTCGACATCTATGTGTTCCGCTCGTTCGCCCGCTCGTTCTGGAAAGCGCTCTGCCATGCGAGCGAGGAAGTCGGCTACGAAGTGCAGTAGAGCCGGACGGCGCTTCACGTCACTCCGCGAACGTCACCCACTCTTCCAGCGGCGCGCGGTCGGTGCGGAAGGCATTTTCGGGCTTGGACGTATCCTCATGGCCGAGCGCCATGCCGCAGACGACGATCTCCTCGTCGGGAATGTTGAGCACCGGCCTGATCTGCCGGTGATAGGGCGCGAAGGCAGCTTGCGGACAGGTGTGCAGGCCCCTGCCCCGCGCGGCGACCATGATGTTTTGCAGGAACATGCCGTAGTCGATCCACGACCCCTTGTTCAGCCGCCGGTCGACGGTGAAGATCATGCCGACCGGCGCGTCGAAGAAGACGAAGTTGCGGTCGTGCTGCGCACGCATCCTGTCGACCTCGCGCCGGCCGATGCCGAGCACGCCGTAGAGGCCGAAGCCGTTGGCGCGCCGTCGCGTCAGATAGGGTTCGAAGAACTGGTCGGGATAGTAGCGGTACTCGTCCCACTCGGCCTTTTCGGCGCGGATGCCCGAACTGAGGATGGCATCGGTGATGCGCTGCTTGACCTCGCCCTTGGTCACATAGACTTTCCAGGGCTGCATGTTGGTGCCTGAGGGCGCGCGCGCGGCAACGGCGAGAATATCGCGGATGGTCTCGTCGTCGACCATATCGGGCAAGAAGGCGCGTACCGACCGCCGCGAGGTGATCGCGTCATCGACGATCGCCGCCGCAATCCGGGAGTTGTTTTCCAGCATGGCCGTCCCTTTGCGTATGATGCCGAATCCGATTTTCCGGAAGGATCATGCGCCGACTAGAAGTGATGGAGCATCCTTGCGCGTCTTTTTGAACGCCCGATAGCCTACCCGCCTCGACCGGACGCCCCACTCGCCGCTCGTGCGCCGAGCCTTTGCCCGAACCGTCAAAATGGCGCAAGTAAATCTTGTGAGTGCATGAAAATCCTCTTGATCTTTTTCATGAACCCGCCATCAAATGAAATTTGCTGGGAATTTTTCATCGAGACAGGGATGGCTTTGCCCTCAACCGCCGCCAGATCGGAACAGGACAGCGGCGAACGGCTGCTGGCCGGCGACATCCGCGCGTTGCGCAAGGCGCGCGGCCTGACGCTTGCTGAAATCGCACTGAAGCTCGGCCGTTCCGTCGGCTGGGTCAGCCAGGTCGAGCGCGGTCTGTCGGTCCCGTCGCTCGGCGATCTCAGGGCCTTCGCCGAATTGTTCGGCGTGCCGGTCAGCCTGTTCTTCAGCCATGACGTACCTGTCGAGACCGAGCGCGGCGTGGTCGTGCGTGCCGGCAACCGGCGCACGCTTGGCACAAGCGATTCCGGCCTGGTGGAGGAGCTTCTGTCGCCCGATCTCGGCGGTAGCTTCGAGATGCTGCGTTCGGTCTTCGCCCCGGGTGCCGAGCTGCAGACCGAGTCGCGCCGGCCGACCGAGGAAGCCGGCTACGTCGCTTCCGGCAGTTTCGATATCGAAATTGCCGGCGTCTGGCACCGGCTTGGCGAAGGCGATTCCTTCCGCTTCGACGGCAAGCCGTTCCGCTGGCGCAATCCTGGAGCGGAACCGGCTGTGGTGATCTGGGTGGTTTCGCCGCCTGTCTATTGAACGAATGCATGTCGCCCAAAAGTGCGTGGCGGTTTTGGGACAACGACATGCATCAAAACAAATAGTCGGAGAAGAACATGGCCGGTTTGCCGACCACGGCACGCGTTGTGATCATCGGAGGTGGTGCCGTCGGCACCTCCTCGCTCTACCATCTCGCCAAGGCGGGCTGGACCGACTGCGTGCTTCTGGAGAAGAACGAGCTGACCTCCGGCTCGACCTGGCATGCCGCCGGCAACGTGCCGACTTTCTCCTCGTCATGGTCGCTGATGAACATGCAGCGTTATTCGACCGAGCTCTATCGCCGGCTGGCCGACGAGGTCGGCTATCCCATGAACTACCACGTCACCGGCTCGCTCAGGCTAGCCCATAGCGCGGAGCGCATGCAGGAATTCCAGCGCGCCAAGGGCATGGGCCGTTACCAGGGCATGGATATCGACGTGGTCGGGCTCGACGAGATCAAGCGCCGTTACCCCTTCATCGAGACGCATGAGCTGAAAGGCGCGCTCTACGATCCGAATGATGGCGATATCGATCCAGCGCAATTGACCCAGGCACTGGCCAAGGGCGCGCGTGACATGGGCGCGAAGATCATCCGCTTCTGTCCGGTCACCGGCGTGCGCCGCGACAACGACGAGTGGGTGGTCGAGACAACGCAAGGCGAGATCCGCTGCGAGATCGTCGTCAACGCCGCCGGCTACCGCGCCGCCGAGGTCGGCAGGATGTTCGGCCGCGAGGTGCCGATGATGGTGATGAGCCATCAATACATCCTGTTTGAGGAAATCCCCGAACTGGCCGCATGGTCGAAGGAGCAGGGCAAGAAGCTGCCGCTGCTGCGCGACGTCGATACGTCCTATTATCTGCGCCAGGAAAAGAACGGCATGAATCTCGGCCCCTATGAGCGCAATTGCCGCGCCCACTGGGTCGGCCACAACGACCCAATGCCCGACGACTTTTCGTTCCAGCTGTTTCCCGACGATCTCGACCAGCTGGAACATTACCTGGCCGATGCTGTCGCCCGCGTGCCGATCCTCGGCACCGCCGGCCTGTCCAAGGTCATCAACGGGCCGATCCCCTATGCGCCGGACGGCAACCCGCTGATCGGCCCGATGCCCGGCGTGCCCAACGCCTTCGAGGCCTGCGTCTTCACCTTCGGCATCGCCCAGGGCGGCGGCGCCGGCAAGGTGCTGGCCGAATGGGTGACCGAGGGCCAGACCGAATGGGACATGTGGTCGTGCGATCCGCGCCGTTTCACCGCCTTTGCCTCGGCCCCGGATTATTGCGTCGCCAAGGGCATGGAGATCTATGGCAACGAATATGCCATCCAGTTCCCGCGCCATGCCTGGCCGGCCGGGCGCGACCGCAAGCTGTCGCCGCTCCACGACCGCATCAAGGCACTCGGCGCCCGGTTCGACGCCTATAATGGCTGGGAACGCGCCACCTGGTATGCGAAGCCAGGCGACGACATCTCCGAACAATCCACGCTGACCTTCCGCCGCGACGGGCCGTGGCAGCATCGTGTGCGCGAGGAATGCCTCGCCGTGCGCGATGCCGCCGGCATTCTGGACCTGCCGGGGTTTTCCCGTTTCAATCTCGATGGTCCGGGTGCCGCCGAATGGCTGAGCCTCCAGGTGACAGGCCTGGTGCCGAAACCCGGCCGCATCGGCCTCGTCTATTTTGCCGACGACAAGGGCCGCATCGTCACCGAAATGTCGGTGGTCCGCCACGACGAGAACCTGATGACGCTGATCACCGCCGCGGTGGCTCAGTGGCATGATTTCGAATGGCTGAAATCGCGCATCCCGAAGGACGCCACTTTCAAGCTGGTCGACCGGACGGAGGAATACTCCACCCAGATCCTCGCCGGCCCCAACTCGCGAAAAATCCTCGCCGAACTCTGCGCGGCCGACCTCACCCTGCCCTGGCTGACGCATCAGGAAACCAGTATCGCCGGACGTTGGGCAAAGCTGGTGCGCGTATCCTTCGCGGGCGAGCTCGGCTGGGAAGTCCACAGCAAGGTCGACGATACCGCAGCCATCTTCGACGCCCTCTGGGCAGCCGGCCAGAAGCACAGCCTGAAACCGTTCGGCATGTACGCGCTGGATTCGCTGCGGCTCGAAAAAGGTTACCGCACCTGGAAGGGCGACCTGTCGACCGACTATTCGATCCTGCAGGGCGGGCTGGAGCGCTTCGTCAGATGGGATAAGCCCGACTTCCGCGGCAAGGCGGCGCTGCAGAACGAGAAGCAGCAGGGCATCAAGAGGCGCTTCGTCACGCTGGTCGTCGAAAACCCCGGCGACTGCGATGCGCCCTACATGTCGACGCTGTGGCATGACGGCCGGATCGTCGGCGAGACGACATCCGGCGGTTGGGGTCATCGCATCGACAAGTCGATCGCGCTCGGCATGCTGCGCGCCGACCTCACCGAGCCGGGAACCGCTGTCGAGGTCGAGATCTTCGGCGAACGTTTTCGGGCGGTCGTGCAGAGGGATGAGCCGTTATGGGATCCAAAGAACGAGAGGCTCAGAGCATGAAGACTGTTATCCTTACCGATGGTGGCATGGGCCAGGAGCTGGTCCGCCGCAGCAGTTCCGAGCCGACGCCGCTGTGGTCGGCCAGGGTGCTGATCGACGAACCGGATCTGGTGCGCGACCTGCATGCGGAATTCATCCGTGCCGGCGCCCGCGTCATCACCATCAACACCTATTCGGCCACGCCGGAGCGGCTGGCACGCGAAGGCGCGGAAGAGCTGTTCAAGCCGCTGCAGAAGCGCGGCATCGAACTGGCAAGGCAAGCCCGCGACCAGGCCGGCGACGCGGCGATTGCCGGCTGCCTGTCGCCGCTGTTCGGCAGCTATGCGCCGGCGCTGACGATATCCTTCCAGGATACGCTCGACATCTATCGCCGTATCGTTGCCGAGCAGGCGGACGGCGTCGATCTGTTTCTGTGCGAAACCATGGCGTCGGCCGAAGAGGCGCGCGCCGCCGTCACCGCGGCGTCGGAAAGCGGCAAGCCCGTATGGGTGTCGTGGACGCTTGCCGACCACGGCACGCCGCGCCTGCGCAGCGGCGAAGCCATTGCGGCGGCGTCGGGCGCTCTTGCCGGCCTGCCCGTCGCGGCCCGGCTGATCAATTGCTGCCGGCCCGAAGCGATCGCTGCAGCGCTGCCCGAACTGATCGCTCTCGGCGGGCCGGTCGGCGCTTATGCCAACGGCTTCACCTCGATTGAGGCGCTCAAGCATGGCGGTACGGTGGAAGTGCTGCACGCCCGCCACGACCTCGATCCGGATGCCTATGCCGGCCAGGCGGTCGATTGGGTCGAGGCCGGCGCCGGCATCGTCGGCGGCTGCTGCGAAGTCGGACCGGCCCACATCGCCGCGCTGCGCGACCGGCTCGAACAGGCCGGTTATGAAATTTCGGGAGCAGCATAATGCCCAGGCCATCTTCGCGCATTTCCGGCATCGTGCCTTCGGGCAAGGATGGCTGGGAGGTTCATTCCGCTGCCTGGGCGCGCAAGCAGGCCGGCGAGGACATCATCATGCTGTCGGTCGGCGACCATGATTTCGACACGCCGAGCGAGACGATCGAAGCCTGCGTGACGGCGGTTCGCGCCAGCAATCACCACTACACCCCGCTTGCCGGCGTTCCGCGCCTGCGCAAGGCGATGGCGGCGGCCTCGACGCGGTGCACCGGGGTTGCGACAAATCCCGACCAGGTCATCGCCACCCCGGGCGGGCAGGCCGCGCTTTACGCGGCCATACAAGCGGTTCTCGACCAGGGCGACCATGCCATCGTCGTCGCGCCCTATTACGCCACCTATCCCAACACCTTCAGTGCGGCGGGCGCCGAGTTCAGCGTCGTCGAGACCCCCGCCGAGGATGGCTTTCAGCCGCGCGCCGCCGACATTCGCGCCGCCCTTCGGCCGAACACCCGCGCCATCCTGATCAACACGCCGAACAATCCCACGGGCGCCGTCTATTCGCGCGAGCGCCTGGAAGAGCTGGCGCAGATCTGCCGCGAACATGACCTCTGGCTGCTGTCGGACGAGGTCTACTGGACGCTGGGCGGCGGCGAGCACGTCTCACCACGCTCGCTGCCCGGCATGGCGGAACGCACGCTGGTCATCAACTCGATGTCCAAGAGCCACGGCATGACCGGCTGGCGCATGGGCTGGCTGACCGGGCCGGAACCGATGGTCTCGCTGCTGACCGACC
The DNA here is from genome assembly GCF_040318575.1 of Mesorhizobium sp. M1088. Taxonomy (NCBI): domain Bacteria; kingdom Pseudomonadati; phylum Pseudomonadota; class Alphaproteobacteria; order Hyphomicrobiales; family Phyllobacteriaceae; genus Mesorhizobium; species Mesorhizobium sp. M1088. Next base: position 68,221 of record NZ_JAMYMO010000028.1, read on the forward strand.
TCAATCTGGTGATGACCTACGGCCTGCCGGCCTTCATCAGCCTCGCCTGCGCCGAGGCGCTCGAAAATGGCTACGGCGTCAAGGAAATCGCCGAGCGCTACGCCGCGAGGCGCACCGTCGTCCTCGATGCCATGCGCGGTATGAACAACATCACCGTGCGCGGCTCCGAAGGCGGCATGTACGTCATGCTCGACATATCGGCGATCGAGCCGGACGACGAAAAATTCGCCTGGGCCTTCCTCGACCAGGAAAAGGTCGGCGTCATGCCCGGCTCGAGCTTCGGCGAGGCTGCAGCCGGCCACATCCGCTTCAGCCTCTGCCAGCCTGAGCCGGTGCTGATGGAGGCTGCCACGCGCCTGCGCCGCTTTGCCTCCAGCTATGGTCGCGAGGCCGCATGAACGCCTCGCCCACCAAAACCATTCCGACCAAGGTCATTCCTCCCAAAGCGCGGGCGGTCATCATCGGCGGCGGCGTCTCCGGCTGCTCGGTCGCCTATCATCTGGCCAAGCTCGGCTGGACCGATATCGTGCTGCTCGAGCGCAAGCAGCTGACGTCGGGCACGACATGGCACGCCGCCGGCCTGATCGGCCAGCTGCGCGGCTCGCAGAACATGACGCGGCTGGCGAAATACTCGGCCGACCTCTACGTCAAGCTGGAGGCCGAGACCGATGTCGGCACCGGCATGCGCCAGGTCGGCTCGATCACGGTGGCGCTTACCGAGGAGCGCAAGCACGAGATCTATCGGCAGGCGTCTCTCGCCCGCGCCTTCGATGTCGATGTGCGCGAGATTTCGCCTAGTGAAGTCAAGCAGATGTACCCGCATCTCAATGTGTCAGATGTGGTCGGCGCCGTGCACCTGCCGCTCGACGGCCAGTGCGATCCGGCCAATATCGCCATGGCGTTGGCCAAGGGCGCGCGCCAGCGCGGTGCAACGATCGTCGAGAACGTCAAGGTGACCAAGGTGCATACCAGGGCCGGCCGCGTCACCGGCGTTTCCTGGGTGCAGGGCGACGAGCAAGGCCTGATCGAGGCCGATATCGTCGTCAACTGCGCCGGCATGTGGGCACGCGAACTTGGCGCCCGGAACGGCGTCACCATCCCGTTGCACGCCTGCGAACATTTCTATCTCGTCACGGAACCGATCCCCGGCCTTTCCCGCTTGCCGGTGCTGCGCGTGCCGGACGAGTGCGCCTACTACAAGGAAGATGCCGGCAAGATGATGCTCGGCGCTTTCGAGCCGGTGGCCAAGCCCTGGGGCATGAACGGCATAAGCGAGGATTTCTGCTTCGACCAGTTGCCGCAGGACATGGACCATTTCGAGCCGATCCTGGAAATGGGCGTCAACCGCATGCCGATGCTGGCCACCGCCGGCATCCACACCTTCTTCAACGGCCCCGAGAGTTTTACCCCCGACGATCGCTATTATCTCGGCGAGGCGCCGGAGCTTTCCGGCTACTGGATGGCGACCGGCTACAATTCGATCGGCATCGTCTCCTCCGGTGGCGCCGGCATGGCGCTGGCGCAATGGATCAATGACGGCGAGGCGCCCTTCGACCTCTGGGAGGTCGACATCCGCCGCGCCCAGCCGTTCCAGAAGAACCGCCGCTATCTCAAGGAGCGCGTCTCCGAAACGCTCGGCCTGCTCTATGCCGATCATTTTCCGTACCGGCAGATGGCAACCTCGCGAAACGTCCGCCGTTCGCCGCTGCACGAACATCTGAAGGCGCGCGGCGCGGTGTTCGGCGAGGTCGCCGGCTGGGAGCGCGCCAACTGGTTTGCGCGGGAGGGCCAGGAGCGCGAATACCGCTATTCCTGGAAACGGCAGAACTGGTTCGACAACCAGCGCGAGGAGCATCTGGCGGTCCGAAACGGCGTCGGCCTGTTCGACATGACCTCGTTCGGCAAGATCCGCGTCGAGGGCCGCGACGCCTGCGCCTTCCTGCAAAGGCTCTGCGCCAACGACATGGACGTGACGCCGGGCAAGATCGTCTACACCCAGATGCTCAACCAGCGCGGCGGCATTGAGAGCGACCTCACCGTCTCGCGATTGTCCGAAACAGCCTTCTTGCTCGTCGTGCCCGGCGCCACGCTGCAGCGCGACCTGGCCTGGCTGCGAAAACACCTTGCCGACGAGTTCGTCGTCATCACCGATGTGACCGCTGCCGAAGCCGTGCTTTGCCTGATGGGCCCGGATTCGAGGAAGCTGATCCAAAAGGTCAGCCCCAACGATTTCTCCAACGGGAACAATCCGTTCGGCACGTTTCAGGAGATCGAAATCGGCATGGGCCTGGCCCGCGCCCACCGCGTCACCTATGTCGGCGAGCTCGGCTGGGAGCTTTATGTCTCGACCGACCAGGCCGCCCACGTCTTCGAGGCGATACAAGAAGCCGGCGCCGACGTCGGCCTGAAGCTATGCGGCCTGCACACACTGGATTCCTGCCGCATCGAAAAGGCGTTCAGGCATTTCGGCCACGACATCACCGACGAGGACAATGTGCTGGAGGCCGGGCTGGGTTTCGCGGTGAAGACGGCCAAGGGCAACTTCATCGGCCGCGATGTGGTGCTGAAGAAGAAAGAAACCGGCCTGTCACGCCGGCTGGTGCAGTTCCGCCTGAACGACACCGAGCCGCTGCTCTTCCACAATGAGGCGATCCTGCGCGACGGCAAGATCGTCGGTCCGATCACCTCGGGCAATTACGGCCATCATCTCGGCGGCGCGATCGGGCTTGGTTACGTGCCGTGCCAGGGCGAGAGCGAGGCGGATGTCCTGTCGTCGTCCTACGAGATCGAGATCGCCGGCGAGCGCTTTGCCGCCGAGGCCTCGCTCAAGCCGATGTACGATCCGAAGGCGGAACGGGTGCGGATGTAAGTCTTTTCCTTCTCCCCCTGTGGGAGAAGGTGGCCGAGCGAAGCTCGGTCGGATGAGGGGTGTTGGAAGGATCGCTACCTCAAGGGAATTAGCGTTTACTCCCGTCCCAATCTTCCCACGCCGCGTTTCTTCCAGCACCCCTCATCCGGCTCGGCGCTACGCGCCGATCCACCTTCTCCCACAAGGGGAGAAGGAAAAGTCCCCTCCCGCGTCAGAACGCGTCCATCCTGGCCGCGACTTTCGCCACGAACCTCGTCCGACTGCCCTCGGTCGACAGGTTCATCGAGTAATGCGCAAGGTAGGAAACCGACCCGCCGGGCTTGATCGTCGCACGCAGCACCCGCTTGACCAGCTTGCGCGGCGGGTCACCCATCAGCATGGCTCGGAACCGGCTGCCGCCATAGGTCGTGACCGCGACCACCTTGCGGATGTTGTGCAGTGACGGCTGCACCTTGCCGTCGACCAGCTTGAACGACACGCCGGGCAGGAAGACGCGATCGAAAAAGCCTTTCAGAATGGCCGGATAGCCGAAGTTCCACACCGGAAACGACAGCACCAGCGCCTCGGCCCGCAACAGGCGCTCGACATAAGGCGCCGCCGGATCGCCGGCACTGCGCGCGTCGTGATAGGACAGCCGCTCGGCGTGCGTCAGCCTGGGATCGAAACCCTCGGCATAGAGATCGCAATCGTCGACCACATGGCCGGCCGCTTTCAGCCGCTCGACGATCGTCCGGTGCAGATCGGCGTTGAAGCTGGTCTCCACCGGATGAGCGTAGAGGACGAGGATTTTCAACCCGCCTTCTCCAGCCCCTTGAACAGGAACGACTTGCCCGAGCGATAATCATAGTCCGGGTTTTCCCAGGCGATCATCTTGCCCGGATTGAGCAGCCCTTGCGGGTCGGTTTCGCGCTTGAAGGCGAGCTGCACCTCGTCGGTGCGCTTCATGCCGCCTTCTTCCAGCGTGTAGCGGTGCGGGTTGAAGATCCAGCAGCCATTGTCCTCGTGGATGCGGATGATCTCGTCGAGCCGCTCCGCCGTGGTGAAGCGCACCAGCGGCAGCCCTGCAATGCCGATTGCGCCGTCGAAGCGGATGAATTCGAGATGCGCCGGCACCTCGTCGCCGAAGCGGTCGACCATCGCCTTGACGTGGCCGAGGTGGTCCGGCGACGGGTAGCGGGTCTGCAGGTAGGTGATCGTCGGATCGACCCGGATGGCACGCAGCGTCGTGTGGTTCCAGGTCAGCTCATAGGCCGGCGGCAATCCCTTGAGATCGGCCTCCTTGTCGGCGCGGAAGACGATCTCGCCCTTGCTGCGCGCCGTGAAGGCGAGGAAGGCATCCATCGCATGCGGCGCGATCATCAGGACGACGATGCTTTGGCCGCGCCGGAAAAACCGCTGGTGGCGCTTGAAGTAATCGTAGGGGATCGGTGCTGCGATCGGCGTGATCAGTTTCGCCAGTATGCCGTCCTGGATGGCGAGGTCGTTGCCGAAGCCGGCCGCATCCATGAAATCGTCGAAGCCGACGATGACGTCGATCCAGTCATAGCTGGCGGTCAGCGGCATCTCGACTTCGGTGATGATGCCGTTGGTGCCGTAGGCGTGCATGACCTTCAGCACGTCCTCGCCGGTGAGCTCCATGACCCGCGGCTGTGCCTCCATCGTCACGGTCCTCAGCCGGATGACGTTGCCGAGGTCGCGCAGTCCGCCCCAGCGGATCGAGCCGATACCGCCGGAGCCGCCGGCGACGAAGCCGCCGATCGATGCGGTGTTGTAGGTCGACGGCGACATGCGGAGCTCCTGGCCGGAATGCGCCCGCGTCGCTCTGTCGATGTCGGCGAGCACGGCGCCGGGGCCGGTGACGACACGGCCGGGGGCGATCGTCTTGACCGCGTTCATCTCGGCGAGATTGAGCACGACGCCGCCGGACAAGGGCATCGCTTGGCCGTAGTTGCCAGTGCCGCTGCCGCGCGGCGTCACCGGGACGCCATGCCGGTGACAGGCGGCGAGAATGCGGACGACCTCGTCTTCGGTTTTCGGCGTCACGATCAGGTCGCCGGTGACGTGATCGAGCTGCTGCTTCAGCACCGGGCTGTACCAGTAGAAGTCGCGGCTCTTCTGCTGGACGATCGCCGGATGGTCGTCGATCTTCAAACCGTCCAGATCGCGCTTGAGCGCCGCAATATCCATCATTCCACCATCAGATCATCGAGTTCGGCATAATCGGGCAGCTGGCGCTCGATCGCCTGGCCGTCGCGCACGACGATGCGGTCCGATTCGGGTCGCGACAGCAATTCCGTCCAGCTTCGCCCCCTGAAGACGACGAAATCGGCCGGCGCTCCGGCGGCAAGCGTGCCGAAACCATCGAGCCGCATCACCTTGGCCGGCGTTGCGGTGACAGCTTGCGGCCAGTCGGCGACGGGATGGTCTAGATGCAGGATGCGCGTCGCCATGCGATAGACCTCCAGCATGTCGAGATCGCCATAGGCGTAGAACGGGTCGCGCGTATTGTCGGAGGCGACGGCGACGGCAATGCCGCGCGCCTTCATCTCGTGCAGCAGCGTCACCCCGCGCCAGCGCGGCGTTGTCCTGTCGCCTCGCCGGTCCTGCAGATAGAGATTGCACATCGGCAGCGACACCACCGCCAGGCCGGCCTTGGCGACCTTATCCAGGGTGTCGAGCACGTCGAGATCGGGCTGGCGTGCCAGCGAGCAGCAATGGCCGACCAGGATGTTCCCGTCAAAACCGTTCCAAAGGGCGGCTTCGGCGATTTTCTTCAACGAGATCGCCGCGATATCGTCGGTCTCGTCGGCATGGAAATCGAGGTCGAGGCCATGCTTGATCGCCTGCGCAAACACCTGGTCGAGCAGTTCTTCGAGGTCCGGCATCATATAGGTGACGACGCCGAGCACGCCCTTGGCGGCAGCCACCCGCTTGGCCAGCCTCTCGAACCATTTCCTGTCGCGCACGCCTTCGATGCCGAGCAGGCAGGCCGCCTGCAGCTCGATGCGGCCGCGCCATTTCTCCCGCATCGCCTCGAACACCGGCCAGGAGATCTCTTCCTGCGGCGCGACGCTGTCGAGATGCGTGCGCAGCGCCCTGGTGCCGTGCGCGTAGGCGCAGCGCAGCGAAAAATCCATGCGGCGGGCAACGTCGTCGGCGCTCCAGCGCGCCGCGCGGTCGGCGCCGGTGGCGTTCAAAGCGCCCATGAAGGTGCCGTCCGGGTTGGGCTTTCGGGGCCAGATGTGGCCCTTGTCGATATGGGTGTGGCAGTCGACAAAGCACGGCAGCACGATGCGGCCGCCGAGGTCGGTGGCGTCCGCCGGTGCGTTGGATCGATGCGCCGTAATCCCGGAGATCTTGCCATCGGCGACGGCAATGTCCGCGAGCGCAAATCCGTCGGCGTCAAAGGCAGCCGCAAGCCCCGGCGTCAGCGACGCGTGAAGCCGGACGTTGGAAAGATGGTAGGAACCAGAAGCCGGTATCAAGGCGGCGCTGCTCACCATCACCGCTCCTGCCTCAGCGCGCTCTCGTGCCAGCGCCGCAAAATGAGATGCGAAATCAGCGACAGCACCAGGAAGATCAGGATGCCCGTGAGCGAGATCAGGATCAGCGCCGCGAACAGTCTTGGTGCATTGAGCCGGTAGCCGGCCTCGATGATGCGCGAGGCGAGGCCGGACGACTGGCCGGTGGCGCCGGCGACGAACTCTGCCACCACCGCGCCGATCAGCGACAGGCCGCCGGCGATCTTCAGCCCGCCGAGGAAATAAGGCATCGCCGCCGGCAGCCGCAGATAGCGCAATTGCTGCCAGCGGGTCGCACCGTTGAGCTTGAACATGTCGCGCAGATTGCGGTCGACAGAATTGAGGCCGAGCGTGGTGTTGGAGAGGATCGGGAAGAAGGCGACGATCCAGGCGCAAAGCAAAAGCTTCGTCGTCTGGTTGTCGACATAGATATTGATCAGCGGAAAGATCGCGACGATCGGCGTCACCTGCAGCACGATGGCGAAGGGAAAGAACGACATCTCGACCCATTTCGACTGAGCGAACAGCACTGCCAGCCCGACACCGCCGACCACGGCGAGAAGCAGGCTCAAGAAGGTGATCCTGAGTGTCACTAGCAGCGAGGAGAACAGCAGCCCGGCATCGTCGTGCAGCGTTTGCAGCACCACACCGGGACGCGGCAGGATGTATTTCGGGATGTCGTTCCAGACGCAGATGCGGTCCCACAGCCAGATGGCCAGGATCATGATCGCCAGCGGCAGCAGCCATCTGCCGATGCGCTCGAAGCGCTCCTGGCGGACGCGGCGCGCCTCCTCCGGGTCGAGCGCCAGGACTGGTTCTTCAATGGCCGTCATGATGCGGTCCGGCAGTTGAGTTGATGGCGCCGATCAGCACGTCGGATGCCTGGCGGCAGAGCGCGGCATAGTCGGGCGAGGTGCGAAACGCCTCGTCGCGCGGATAGGATGCATCGACGGCAAGCTCGGCAAACACCCGGCCCGGCCGCGCCGCCATGACGACGATGCGGTTGGAGAGGAATACGCTTTCGAAGACGCTGTGGGTGACGAAAACGACGGTAAAACGCTCATCCTGCCATAGCTCGAGAAGGTCGTTGTTGAGCTTGAAGCGGGTGATCTCGTCGAGTGCGGCGAACGGCTCGTCCATCAACAGAATGCGCGGCTTGGTTACCATGGCGCGGGCGATAGAGACGCGCATCTTCATGCCGCCGGACAGTTCGCGCGGCACGGCATTCTCGAAGCCGGTCAGGTGAACCCGCGCCAGCATCTCCATCACCGCCGGCGCCGCCTTGGCACGCGACACGCCCTTCAGCCGCAGCGGCAGCCAGACATTGTCAAAGACGTCGGCCCAGGGCAGCAGCGTCGGCTCCTGGAAGACGAAGCCGATATTTGAACGGTCGCCGATATTCGAACGCTCGAGGGCGCCGCTGCCGCGCCAGTCGAGCACGCCCGAGGTCGGCGTCGACAGGCCGGCAATCAGCCGCAGCGCCGTCGACTTGCCGCAGCCCGACGGCCCGAGCAGGCTGAGGAAGTCGCCTTCCCGGATCGTCAGCTCGACATTGCTGAGCGCGGTAACGCCGTTGGAAAACACCTTGCCGACACCGCGCAGCGCCAACAGCGTCGGCCCTGGTATACTTCCTGGCTGTTGCGCCACTTTCTCCAGCTTCACGGCCTACTTCTTCAGGTCGAGCCCGACGCTCTTGTTGACGAAGGCCAGCGTGTAGGCCTTCTTGATGTCGATGCCCGCCGGCGTGACCTTGGCCTTGATCATCTTGTCGTAGAAACTCTGGATGCGCGCATCGGTCATGGCGCCGATGCCGAGCTTTTCGCTGTCGCCGGAATCGACCACGCCGAACTTCTTCAGCTGCTCGATCGAGAAGGCGATCTGCTCATCCGTCATGTCCGGATTTTCCTTTTTGATCATCTCGTTGGCGGCCTTGTTGTCACCGTAGAGATAATTGTACCAGCCCTTGGCCGAGCCATCGACGAAGCACTGGACCACCTCGGGACGCTTGTCGATCGTCTCCTGCATGGTCTCGACCGTCGTTGCATATGTGTCCCAGCCATAGTCGGCCAGCAGAAACTGGTTCGGCGTGAAACCGCCCTGCTTCTGGACGGCGAATGGCTCCGAGGTGACGTAACCCTGCTGGATCGACTTCTTGTTGGCGATGAACGGTGCCGGGTTGAAGGTGTAGGGCACGCGCTTGGCGGCATCGAAGCCGAGGTCGGTGACCATCCACTGGAAGAAGGTCTGCGCACCTTCGTCGCCGAGGATGTACTGCTCGGCGTTCTTCAGGTCTTCCCATTTGTCCAGCCCCTGCCCGGGATGGGACATGATGACCTGCGGGTCCTTCTGGAAGTCGGCCGCCACGACGCGCATCGGTATGCCTTGCTGCACGGCATCGAAGGCCGACAGCAGATTGCCGCCCATGTAAAAATCGATCTTGCCGGCCAGCAGCAGCGGCCGGCCGCTGACCTGTGGGCCGCCCTGCATGATCGTCACGTCGATGCCGCAAGCGGCATAGGTGCCGTCCACCACGGCCTGGTAGTAACCGCCATGCTCCGGCTCGGCCAGCCAGTTGGTGCCGAAGGTGACTTTTTCGTTCGCTGCCGCGGCAAGCGTGCCTGCGCCAAGCAGCACGATCACGCCCGCCGAAATCTTGAGTTTTCCGTACATCCACACCACCCTTTGTTCGCTCCGGCGCGTCACGCGTCGGGCTCGACACCATTGTTTCAAGAAGCAAGACACATGCCACCGGCGCGTTGCGCCGGGACCGCCCGCTTGTGCAATGCCCGCCTGTGCAATGGCGGCGCGAAGGCCGGACGGGTCATGCTGTACGAAAGGCATCGTGCCTATTTTTTGATCGCCTGTCCACAATCGCCCTCGTGACATGCACCGCCATCTTGATGCCCGCATCGATCCGGCCTTAGGCTGCCGTGAACGGAGATTGCCATGTTCAAATTTCTCACGCCGAAGTCGATCAAGCCGCCCTTCGCCCGCTACAGCCATGGCGTCGAACTGCCGCCCGGCAAGCGGCTGGTGCTGTGTTCGGGCCAGGTCGCAATCACCCCGGACGACCAGATCCCCGAGGAGGCCGGCGCCCAAACCGAACTCTGTTTCCAGAACATATCGGCGATTCTCGGCGAGGCGGGGCTCGGCCTGTCCGACATCGTCCGCATCAATGCCTACGTCACCGACCGCGCCTTCCTGCGCCCCTATATGGAGGTTCGCGACCGACTGTTCACCAGCCCTGCGCCCGCCTCGACGCTGATGATCGTGTCCGGTTTTGCCCGGCCGGAATTCAAGGTCGAGATCGAGGTCATTGCGGCGGGATGATCGACAGCCGATCGTTCCCGCGTTAGGTCTGGGCTTGTCGGTTCAAGAGGGCATGACATGACCGCTGCAAAAAAACGCGTATGGTGGGGTGACTACCGGACCACCGAATACGCGACCGTCGATCCTGAGGCGACCATTGCCGTTCTGCCGCTGGCGGCGATCGAGCAGCACGGGCCGCATCTGCCGGTCTCGACCGACACCTCGATCATGAACGGCATGCTGGAAACGGTGATCGCGCGCCTGCCCGGCGATCTCGACATCCGCATCCTGCCGGTCCAGGCGGTAGGCAAGTCGAACGAGCATTTGCATGCACCGGGCACCCTCACCCTGCCGGCGACGACCTTGGTCGAGGCGTGGACCGAACTTGGCCTGTCGGTCGCGCGCGCCGGCGTCCGAAAACTGATTGTCGTCAACTCGCATGGCGGCAATGAGGAGATCATGGGCCTCGTCACCCGCGAATTGCGCGTGCGGGCAAAGATGCTGGCGGTAAAGACCAGCTGGCAGCGTTTTGGCCGGCCGGCCGGCATGTACACCGAGCTCGAAGACCGCCACGGCATTCATGGCGGCGACGTCGAGACCTCGTTGATGCTGCATTTCCGGCCCGACCTCGTCGACATGGCCAAGGCCGACAATTTCGTGTCCAAGGTCGCCCGCGCCGAAAAGGAATTTTCGCTGCTGCGCCACACCGGAACGCACGCCTTCGCCTGGATCGCCAGCGACCTCAACCCGAATGGCGTGGTCGGCGACGCCAGCATTGCCACCGCCGAAAAAGGCCGGCTGACCGCCGAACATCAGGCCGACGGCTTCATCGGCCTGCTGAGGGACGTGGGCAAGGCAAAGCTGGCGGATTGGTTGGCTTAGGTGTTTGATCCCACCAGCTCAGGCCTCGCTCACGAGGGGCGATTCCATTCGCGCGCGAGGATCCTTACTTCACCTCTTGAAGCGGCGACACCGTGTAGATTTCGTCCAGTATCTTCACCATCAAGGTGTTGGCGGTCGCCTGGCCGTCGAGCGCGAGAGTCAGGTTGGTCCATATGACCAGGGTCACGTCATTGGCCGGATCGTAGCCCATGAAGGACTGGTAACCGGGCATCTCGCCTTCGTGATAGTAGATTTCGTTACGCCCGAAGGTCAGCGTTAGGATGCCATAGCCGTATTTTTGCATGGCGGGTTCGCCCGGCTCCGGCGCCTCAGGGCTTGCAAGCCACTGCCGCTGAAAGTCGGCATTGAAGAGCTTGCCCCCGACCAGCGCGCGCATCCAGGTCGCGAGGTCATCCGCGGTGGAGATGACTCCGCCAGCCGCAAAGTAGGCGGACGGGTTCTGCCATGTGTCGTCGTTGGGCTTGAGCGTTCCCGCCCTGGCCGCAGCCTGGAGGTCGTCCGGATAGGGCGCATCAGCCAGGGCGTACGAAGTACTGCCGTAGAGATAGCCGTTTGAGTATGGCTCGGGGATGGCGTTCGACGTGCTCGGCGGCAAAGCGGTGTTCTTCATGCCGAGCGGTCCGAACAGGCGGTCCCGGAAGATGGTCGAGAGCGGCTTGCCGTCGATCTTCTCGGCAACAAGGCCGAGCAGATAGTAGTTGGTGTTGTTGTACTCGAATTCGGCACCCGGCGCGAAGTCCGGCGGCCGTTTGAACGCCATGCCGAGTACTTCATCAGCGGTCCATACCTTGTAAGGATACTTGTCCAGGCTTTCGGCAAGTTCCGGCGCATTGGTGAAGTTAGGGAGGCCGCTCCGCATTGTTATGAGCTGCCGAATGGTTATCTCGTCGCCGTTGGGAACGCGCTGGACGTATTTCGAGATCAGATCGGCGAAGCTCAGTTTCCCTTCCTGCACCAGTTGCACGATGACAGCGGCGGTCATCGTCTTGGTGTTCGAGGCCGCACGGAAGTGGGTATCGGCGCGCGGCGGGTTCGTGGCACCCAGTTCAGTCGTACCGTAGCCGAAGACGAGGTTGCCCCGCGGAGTCTTGAGCAAAACCATGGCACCGGGCAGCATAAGTTCCTTGGCCAAACCCTCGACAGTGGCTTGGAGCGCTGCCAGGTCGATCGACTTGAGAGCCGGCACGGACGCGGCCATGGCGCTGCCTGTCGCGCAGACCACGCCAACAACCATGGCCAAAATTCTCCCGATCATCATTCGCCCCTTGGCCGTGTGCTAGAACTCCTGCGCACTTTTCCTGGAATTTGTTTTTAGGCTCAGATTTTCAATTCGAACGGCGTGCCTTCGAAAGCATCCGCGCCGCGCCCGATCGCCTGGATCGCTTCGATCATCCGGCCTCTGCGATCGAGCAGTGCGTCGGCAATTGCGATCAGCCGAGGATTGGGTGTCGCCGTGGGCGACAGCGCGCGCAGCGTCTCGGCCAACTCGGCCTCGTCGCGCTTCGGCGCCAGCGCTGCCGCGATGATGTAGGCCGAGGCGGTCGAGCGGCTGATGCCGGCATAGCAATGCACCACCAGCGGCCGCGACCGATTCCATTGCCGTGCGAAATCGAGCAGGTTCAGAACATGCTCCTCGCCCGGCATCGTCATGCCCTCTTGCGCCACCGCAATGTCATGCATGACCAGATGCAGATGGTTTTCCCTGGTGATCGAGGCCGGTCGCATCACCTCCGTTCCGGCGGCAAGCAGCGAAAGCAGCCGGCCGGCCCCGGTCTTCGTTACCGTTTCCTCGACTTTGGACAGCGAGCAGACATGGATCATTGGGTCGTTTCTCCCTTGGCATTATCGTCGCGCCGCGAGGCCCAGCCGGCAAGTGCCGATTCGAGCCGCCGCCATTCTTCATCGGCTCCCGGCAGGCCGGCGCGCAGCACATTCGGACGATCGGCGAAATGCCGAAGCAGGATGCCGCGCTGGCCGAGCACCGAAAACAGGCCGGCGGCGTTCGCCAGCCTGAGATAGCGGAACAGCGTGGTGCCACCGGCGACAGGCACGCCGAAGCGGCCGAACAGCGTATCGAGCCGTGCGGCATCCTCTGCCAGACGGCGCCGCATCCCGGCCTGCCAGCCGGTGTCGGCAAGCGCCCTTATGCCATATTCGAGCGCCGGCCCGGCAACCGCCCATGGCCCGAACTGCGCCTCCAGCCGCTCGACCGTCAGCGCATCGGCCAGTACAAAGCCAAGCCGCAGGCCGGCCAGGCCGAAGAACTTACCGAACGAACGCAGCACGACGATGCCGCCCTGGTCGACGTCGCCGGCCAGGCTTTCGCTGCGCGGGCCGACATCCATGAAGGCCTCGTCGACCACCAGCAGCCCGCCTCTGGCGCGTAATGTCCCGGCAAGTCGAAGCAATCTTTCGCGCTCGACGACGCGCCCGTCCGGGTTGTTGGGATTGACGACGACGGCAAGGTCGGCCGCCGCCAGGGCTTCGAAATCATCGACTTCAGCCGCCGCATGGCCGGCGATCGCCGCTGCCCGCCGATGCTCGGCATAAGTCGGCCCGAGCACCAGCGCCGTGCCCGGGCTGACCAGGGAAGCGACGCGCGGCAACAGGATCTGCGTGCCGGGCGCCGCTGCGACATTCGCCGCCGACGGGGCGCCATAGGCGCTTGCCGCGAGTTCAGCCAAGTCGCGGCTGCGCGCTGTTTCCGGCAATCGCGACAGGGCGGTGGCGGGCAAATCGAAAAGCGGGTAGGAGTGCGGATTGATCCCGGTCGAGAGGTCGACGAAAGGCAGCGGCGCGTGAGGGAAAAGCGCCCTCGCCCGGCCAAGGCTTCCGCCGTGGTCCACTGCCGCCGTCACTCCATCAAGAGACTTCATGCCGATCCTGATCACTTTCCTGTCGCTGGCCATCGAACTTGTACTCGGCTACCCGGCCCGGCTCTTCGATGCCATTGGCCATCCCGTCACCTGGTTCGGCAGGCTGATATCCTTTCTCGACCGCAGGCTCAACCGCGCCACTGATTCCGACGCCCACCGTCGCGGCTGGGGCGTCGTCGCGCTGCTGGTGATCGTGCTGGTGCCGGCCGCCCTCGCCCTCTGGCTCGAAACCTTGCTTTGGAGCATTCCCCTCGGCTTGTTGGTCACCGCAATCCTGGCGACGTCGCTGCTGTCGCAGAAGAGCCTGGCCGAGCATGTCGAAGCGGTCGCCGACGCACTCGACAGCGGCGGACTGGATATGGGCCGCATTGCCGTCTCGCGGATCGTCGGTCGCGACCCGGAAAAGCTCGACAGGGCCGCTGTCTGCCGCGCCGCGATCGAAAGCCTGGCCGAGAATTTCTCCGACGGTGTCGTCGCGCCGGCCTTCTGGCTCGGTATTGGCGGGCTCGCCGGCGGCGTCGCCTACAAGGCCGCCAACACCGCCGATTCGATGATCGGCCATCGCACCCCGCGCCACGAAGCCTTCGGCTGGGCGGCTGCGCGCTTCGACGATTGGATCAATCTGCCGGCGTCGCGGCTGACGGCGCTGCTGATCGTACTCGCCGCTTTCCTGGTCAAGGGCGCCGACGCCAAGGGCGCCTGGCACGCCGTGCGGCGCGATGCGAAAAAACACCGCTCACCCAATGCCGGCTGGCCGGAAGCAGCGATGGCCGGCGCGCTCGGCCTGGCGCTCGCCGGCCCCCGCTCCTACGACGGCGTCATGGTCGAAGACGCGTTGATGGGCGAAGGCGGCCGGCACGAGGTGGAGAGCGCCGACATCCGACGAGCCCTCAAACTCTACCGCGTCGCCGACTTACTGCTGATCGCGCTGTTCGGGATCATCGTGGTGATCGTCATCGCCGCGTGAACGTCCGAATGGGTCGGCAAACCCGACCTACCAGGTGACACGGACTTCCTTTGCGCTCGGATCGGCTTCCACGCCAAACCTTTTGATCGCGTACCCACCGGCAGCTACGGGAGAAGATTTCAATAAGGGTTCGACTACGACAAAAAGTCGTTCAGCGTTTGGCCCATACATGTAGAGGATGCATTCGCCTTCACCAAACAAGTCACCGTCAAACTCGCCGACCGATGCATCCTCGATAGCTTTCTCTAGCCGATCCTCGAGCGCATAAATGGATTCGCGTTCGTCAGCGGCACCAAACTGACCATCATTGAGAATAAGATAGACGATTACCGCCTGGTCCACGAACAATCTCCAGCTTCGCAAGCGACCAGAACTCTATCCCCTGACATCCGGCGGCACTGAAACTCTACCGGATCGCCGACTTTCTGCTGATCGCACTGTTTGGGGTAATCTCGACGGTCGTAATTCTGTTGTGATCTTCGCCCGATCTCAGGCGAAACAAAAACCCGCCATGCGGCGGGTCGTTGGAGCCAATTAGCACCATACCGAAATTAGTAGCATAGCTGCCGGCACAAAGCAAGAACAAAAAATAGGGCTACGCCTCAAATGATCGCTTCAGGTCGGCGCTGCCCCTCACCCTTACCATTCCAGGGGCGAGCCGCTTCGTGCGGCTTTCCCTTCTCCCCTTGTGGAAGAAGGTGGCCGCGAAGCGAGGTCGGATGAGGGGTGCTCCAGCTTGGCACCGGCGGCGCTCCGTCCAACACCCCTCAACCGTCTCGGCGCTCCGCGCCGAGCCACCTTCTCCCACAGGGAGGGCTTTGCATGAAGGGTGTGCTTAACCTGATTGGCCTACTGGGCGTCTTTTGAAGGCGTCTAAGGCCTCGCCCTGTCGCCCTGGCGCGGCATCGACCGG
>NZ_JAMYMO010000029.1:0-57500 GCF_040318575.1 Mesorhizobium sp. M1088
CGCCACGCGCTGGTAGTCGAACATCAGCTTCGCCCGCTGTTTGGCTTTTACTCCGCCCTGACGGTGCCGAGCGCCGTCTATGGCAGTGACAGCGACTTTGCCGGCGGCAAGCTCGTAGATTCGCTGGTTCTGGTGCGGGCCGGGCAGGCCGTGGATCAATTCGTTGCCCTGCTTTCAGCGCGCCAGCCGAAGAGCCAACCGGTCCGGGCGGCTTCGGGCTGACGGATAAAGTGCCAAGGCAAGTGCCTGATAGGCGATATATAGCCAAGGCGCGGCCCTTAAGCACTCCGCGTTTTGCGCCTGAATAATCCCGCGGGCGACAGCGTGCCGTCTAAATCCGAATTCTTTTTTAAGCGCGAGCTGATTTTAAGAATTCCATTGCTATCTAAGTCTATAATATCAGTGGACTTTAATCCAACGCTCTTTGAATAGGGCGGGCAGTCGAGGGGTTTGCCCTCTGTTCAAAAGGATTAAGGCTCCATGCGAAAACTTATTTCCGCCGCCCTTGTCGGGCTTGCCATAGCGGCGACATCCGCTGCAGCGCATGCCGACGACAAGAAAGTCGTCATCGCCTACCAGACCGGTGCCAATCCCTACAATCTCGGTATTGCCAATGGCGATCTTGCCAAGAAAACCGGCTGGAACATCGAATACCGCCGCTTCAATTCCGGTGCTGACATCTTTGCTGCCATCGCATCCGGCGACGTCCAGATCGGCGATGTCGGATCAAGCCCGTTCGCCGCAGCCGTCAGCAGGGGCATCGACGTGAAGGCCTTCTACATCTCCTCGGTCTCCCGTGACGGAGAAGCCCTGGTGGTGCGGCCCGATATCAAGTCGCCGGCCGACCTGCGGGGCAAGAAGCTCGCGGCCGCGCCGGTATCGACGGATCATTACCAGCTTCTCGCCGTCCTCAAGCAGGAAGGCATTTCGGAGAAAGAAACCCAGGTCATCGCCATTCCGCAGCCCGAAATCGTCGCTGCCTGGAAGCGCGGCGACATTGACGGGGCCTTCGTCTGGGATCCGGCACTCTCTGAACTCAAAAAGGACGGCAAGGTTCTGCTCACAGCCGGCCAGGTCGCCGACCGTGGCGCGCCGACCTTCAGCGCGCTGGTCGTGACAGGCGATTTCGCCAAGGCCAATCCCGACTTCCTCGGCCAGTATGTCCGGCTGATCGACGGCTACAACACCGCCTACCTGAGTAACCCGGCCGCATGGGGACCGGACTCAGAGAGCGCCAAGCTGATCGCCGGCCTGCAGGGTGGCACGGCGGCCGAGAATTCGGAGCAGTTGAAGACAACAGTGGTTCCGCCGCTCGACGAGCAGGTGTCCGACAAATGGCTGGGCGGTGGCGACAAGAGCGCCGTTGCGAAAATCCTCAAGGACACCGCAGGCTTCCTGAAGGACCAGCACAAGATCACCGCCATCAAGGACAGCTACGCCGCGTTCGCCGATCCGGAATACGCAGACGCTGCCAAGGCCTCCAACTAGAAATCACCTGACGACATTCAGGTTCTGGCTGGCGGAATTCTCGCCAGCCAGACTGCTTGGAGGCCCACCATGCTTCGAATCCGCGATGCCAGCGTGACTTTTCCGGCCTCGGATGGCCAGGACGTACACGCGCTTGATCACGTCTCGCTCGATATCGCTCCAGATTCCATCGTTGTCGCGGTTGGTGCTTCCGGATGCGGCAAGTCGACATTGCTCAACGCGATCGCCGGCTTCCTGCCGCTCACCGAAGGCACGATCACACTGGACGGAAAAGAAATTGTCGCGCCCGGCGGCGATCGTGGCGTCGTCTTCCAGAAAGATACCTTGCTGCCCTGGGCCAATGTGCTGGACAATGTCGCTCTCGGCCTGAAATACCGGGGCGTGCGGCGCGGTGAACGCCATGAGCGATCGAGGCGTCTGCTGGAACTGGTCGGGCTCGCCGATTTCGCCGAAAAGCCGCCCTATGAACTGTCCGGCGGCATGCGCCAGCGAGTCGGCATCGCGCGGGCGCTGGCCACCGATCCGAAGATCCTGCTGATGGACGAGCCGTTCGGCGCCCTCGACAGCCTGACGCGCGAGACGATGCAGCAGCTTCTGGCCTCGGTCTGGGCCAAGACCGGCAAGCAGATCCTGTTCATTACCCATTCGATCGAGGAAGCCCTCACGCTCGGCACCACCATCGTTGTGATGTCGCCTCGACCAGGCCGCATCGTTGCCCGGTTCGACGCCGACTTCGTTCGCGACTTCGCTGAGAGCGGCGACATCGGGCCGATCCAGTCCCACCCGCGTTTCATCGAACTGCGGCAGGAAATCCGCTCGCTCATCCACCAGCCGGAAGGCGCCCGCACAGGAACCTTGCAATGACGCTCGCCGCCAATTCCGGAACCTCTTTTTCGTCTTCGATAGCTCAGCGCGCGCCGTCTCCCAAGACGCGCCGGTCCGCTTCGACAAGCACGCTCGGCATCAGCCTGGTCACCCTGGCGTCGCTCATCGCCTTGTGGTTTTTGGCCACGCGCTTCGGCTGGGCGTCGCCGCTGTTCCTGCCGTCGCCCGCCGAGGTACTGACCCAGTTCAGCGCCGTCTGGGCCGATGGCTATGCCAACGGTACGCTCCTCGAGCACACACTCGCCAGCCTCGGCCGCATCGCCGCGGCGCTCGGTGTCGGCATTTTCCTGGGCGTTCCGCTCGGCCTGCTGATGGGACTCAATCGCTGGGTCAAGGGCATCTTCAGCGTTCCGATCGATCTCTACTGGGGTCTGCCGCCTCTGGCCTACCTGCCGCTGCTGATCATCTGGCTGGGCATCGGCGAAACGTCCAAGATCGTGCTCCTGTCGCTGTCGACCTTCGCCCCGATCTGTTTTGCCGCACAGGCCGGCGTCCGGTCGGTGCCGGCCGAACGCATCAATGCCGCGCTGTCGCTCGGTGCGAGCCGGCTGCAACTTTTCACCAGCATCATCCTGCCGTCCGCGTTGCCGGAAATCATGACCGGCCTGAAGATTGCCATCGGCGCCGGATTGTCCACGCTGGTAGCGGCCGAGCTGATCGCGGCCCAGTCGGGCCTCGGCTACATGATCATGTCGGCGGCCAATTTCCTCGCCACCGACGTCGTCTTCGTCGGCCTCATCGTCATCGCCATCCTTGCCTTCGCCTTTACCAGCGGCATGCGCTGGCTGGAGCATCGCCTCATCCCCTGGAAGGGCAAGATCTGACGCTTGCCTAGACATTCCGCAATCGCTGAAGGAAACAATCCGATGTCCAGCAACACCCGTCCGCTCGACCTCTACTGGTATCTGCCGACCCATGGCGATGGACCGTATCTCGGCACGGACGAGCGGCACCGCCCGGCAACCTTCGGCTATCTCAAGGAGATCGCCCAGGCAGCGGACCGGCTTGGCTTCAAGGGTGTGCTCCTGCCGACAGGAACGCGTTGTGAGGACGCCTGGATCGTGGCGGCCGGGCTGATCCCGCTCACCGAACGGCTGAAGTTCCTCGTGGCACTTCGGCCGGGCAGCGGTACACCGGCGCTGTTTGCGCGTCATGCAGCCACTCTGGACCGCATTTCCGGCGGTCGTGTCCTGCTCAATGTCGTCACTGGAGCCGACCCGGCCGATCTCGCCGGCGACGGCAACAAGCTCAGTCATGACGAGCGCTATGCACAGACCGACGAGTTCCTGACCATCTGGCGGCGGATCCTTTCGGGTGAGCCGGCGGATTTCGACGGCAAATATCTTTCCGCCCACGGCACCGACATTTCCTTCCCGCCGGTTCAGCGGCCGCATCCGCCACTCTGGTTCGGAGGCTCTTCGGATGCCGGCATCGCGATCGCCGCCAAGCACGTGGATACCTATCTGAGCTGGGGTGAACCGGTGGACCAGCTTGCCGAAAAGATCGCCCGCGTCAGGGAAGCCGCAGCGGCGCAAGGCCGCATGATGCGCTTCGGGCTTCGCGTTCACCTGATCGTACGCGAAACGGAGGATGAGGCGTGGGCGGCGGCCGACCGGCTGATCAGCCACGTCACCGACGACCTGATCGCCGAAGCCCAGAAGGGATTTGTCCACATTTCGGAATCCGTCGGCCAAAAGCGCATGTCGGCGCTCCATCAGGGCCGGCGCGACCGGCTGGTCGTCGGCCCGAACCTGTGGGCGGGACCGGGGCTGGTGCGCGGCGGTGCGGGGACGGCCCTGGTCGGCAATCCCGACAATGTTGCCGCGCGCATTCGCGAGTATCAGGAGATCGGCATCGAAACCATCATCGCGTCCGGCTATCCGCATCTGGAAGAGGCGTTCAACGTCGCCGAATTGCTTTTCCCCAAACTCGGCCTGAGTGGCGAAGCCGCACCCCAGGAGCGCAGCTGGGACGTCGAGTTCGGACGCCCCAAAGTCGCAGCGTCCGCTTCGTGACGTCCTGCCGACAGCGTCGGCCAGAGCGATGTCATGTCGCTTCGCGACGGCGATCGGAGCGAGGCTGCGGCTAGGTCCAATGACATGGCTTTCGGGAATCGACCGAGAGCAACGAGCGTCCTGGCTAACCGCCGGATAAAGTTAGGATAGGCCATATCCGGCCGCTCAAGCGAGCTCGGCTGGCGTTATCCCAGGAGCGTCCTCCTGGGATAACTGCTATTGAGGCCGCGGCCGGCCCCTCCGACGGCCTCAGGCGGTAACGAGGTCGCTCACATCGGCCCCGGCACCATCTTGGTCGGCTGCTCCGGCATCGGGAACGCATAGTTGTCGCATTTCACGTCCGGGTTCGTCGGGCTGAACATTCCGAGCGGGTTGTCCTTGAACAGCCAGGCGTGAAGGTCGTAGTGGTGGAACTCCTTCGGGATGAGCGGATAATGCCCCTCCATGGGCCCCATGAATGTCTGGCCGAAAAGCTTCGGCGGCTCCTTGGTGTCCGGCGTCAAGGGCACGAGCCATTCCACGCCGACCAGGCGCAATTCGCCGCCGACCGGCTCATAGATCAGCACATTGGGGCGCGTCGGATCCGCGGTCGGGCCGACAGTCGTGACGTTGACGAAATGGATGCCCATCGCGCCCTTCGGGTAGTCCATCGCTCCCTCTACCTTTTCGCCGCTGTAGAAGACGCATCCAACCGTCGATAGATAAAGCTCGCGAATGGCAACCTTGTAGTCTTCATACCTGGACAGCGATTTACGCAGGGCATCGATCTCGGCTTTGTCGGGTTCGGCCGCCCGAGGAGTGGCGGCGTTCAGACACGCACCAACGAGACCTGCCAATGTGAGGATCCCTAGACGCCTGAGGTGAGTTGTTTTCGTCATGCATTCCTCCCAGATTTTTTTCTTCTGGCCGTGCAGGACCGAGGCGGCAGTGATGCTGGACGCGCGGCCGTAATTGATCGCCTCATCCCGGTTGGGACTGCGTCGATGCTAATCCTTTCCGCTGATCGGGAGAATTAACCCTGACGACCTAGGCCCGAGAGAGCCGACGGTGCGGAGACGGACGGCCGGGCCGGGTCCCACTTTGGACCCCATGCACTAGCGCCGGCGCAACAGGCTCCTCATCCGGTTGCGCAGCAGGCGCGCCATGTTGCGGGTCTCGCGATAGAGGTGAAGCTGCGATGCCGCCTGGCGGGCGGGGCGGTCGGCATCCGGCGTCAGCCCGATCACCAACGTGCCCATCGGCTTGCGTTCGCTCCACAGCCGGCTCATCACCGGATGGTCGGGCACGGCGCAGGAATCGGTCATCATGATGTTGGGGTCATCGAGATGCTGTCTGGTCACCTCGATCATCAGCAGCGTGCCCGGCGAATAGGCAGCGAGCGTCTCGTCATAGGCGGTCTTCCAGGTGTAGGCGACGCCGGCCTCGACGAAGACGACCAGGCAGGCGATGGTGCGGCCGTCGAGCGTCAGCGAATGGATGCGGCAGAGATCCTGCTCGGCCAGCCGGTGCACCGCCTCGCGGGCGAAGGCGGCGCGGTAGCGGTCGATGGCCATGGCGGTGCGCTCGCGGCCTTTCCAGCCGGCAGCCTCCAGCGTCAGGAAATTTTCGATGGCGTGGCGGATCTCGTCAGGCCCGCGCGCCACGACATGCTCCAGCCGGCCGAGGTCGGCGAGGCGGCGCTTCAGGCGGCGGAACTCGCGATAATGGTGCGCGCGCAGCGAAGCTTTCAGATATTCCTCGCCGTCGAGCGCGCTTTCGAGCACCGGGCGCTCGGCCTTGCCGGTGATGACCAGCGTCAGGCCGCGCGTCTCGGCGACGCTGGCGAGCAGGCTGGCCACCGGGCCGTCCAGCCTTATGTCGGGCAGCACGAAGACTTTCGGCAGCTTGAGATGCGGCCTCGACAGCATCGCGAAGAAATCCTCGATGACGCCGATCGGATCGTCGCGGTCGACCAGCGGCGTGCCGATCGGGCCGAACGGGCTCGACCAGGTGCGCATGACGGGAACCCCGAGCGGCACCATCGGCCGCTCGACCGAGAACGGCACCAGCAGGCGCAGCCGGTTGCGATACTGGTCGCCGTCGCGGATGACGGCCAGCCGCACCTCGCGGTCCTCCAGCCTGGGCATGGCCGGCGCCAGGAAGCGCGGATTGAAGAAGACGTTGGGCTCGATCGTGCGGGTACAGAGATAGTCGAGCTCCTCGACCAGGTCGAAGCCGGCGGAGGCCGGATAGATGGCAAGCTTGCGCTCGGGCCGGTTGTTGGCGAGGATCTCGACATGGGCGGGATCGGCTTCGCGGGCAAGCCCGGCAAGGCCGGACACCATGGCGCCGGCCGGGCCGCCGCTGGTTTCCTCGAGCAAGGGGACGGCAGCCATCAGGCGGCTCCTTTGGCGGGCACGAAAATGACCATGGCGATGCCGAGCTTGCGCCAGACCGTAAAGGACAGCGCGCCGGCCTCGAAGATCATGGCGAAGACGGTGGCCATCGCCGCGCCCCACAGGCCGAAGAGCGGGATCAGCACGACGCTAAGCGCGATGTTGAAGGCCAGCGTCATGGCATAGACGGCGGCACAGATATTCTGGTTGCCGCTCATGGTGAGCAGGCTTTCGCAAGGGCCGACGGCGGCCCGCGCGACGACGCCGAACACCAGCAGGAACAGCAGCGGATAGCCGGCGGAAAATTCCGGGCCGAACAGGGTCAGCATCGGCTCGCCCAGGGCCAGCACCAGCAGCGCCATCGCCAGCGACGGCCAGAAGGTCCACGACACGGTTTCGCGGGCGAAGGCGGCGAGCTTGTGCGGCTCGCCATGGGTGAACTGCGCATAGCGCTGGGCGACCCCGGCCTTGACCGCGAAATAGACGAAATGCACCAGCGCCAGCGTCTTGACGGTGGCGAAATAGACGGCGACGTCGTTGGGATCGAGATAGGCGCCGACCATCAGCACGTCGGCATTGGTGAGCAGGAAGAAGAAGCTCTCGACCAGGAAGATCGGCAGCGAGACGATGAACCATTGGCCGAAATGCAGCTTCATCGGCCCGGCCGGGATCCTTTTGTCGATGCGCGAGGTGACGCCGACGAGCTGACCGAGCGTGGTGGCGTAGGTGGCGGCGATGGCGGCGAAGATCGCCGTTCTGGCGTCGGGCGCATAGCCCGCCAGCAGCATCAGCGCCATGAACGCCAGGATCAGCAGCGGCCGCACCAGAAAGGTCGGCGACAGCGCAAACAGCGCCCAGGAATTGGCCCGCGCCAGCCCTTGCAGAAGGTCGGACATGGCGATCATCGGCAGGCAGATGATGCCGAGGATGAACGGCACGACATAGTAGTTTTCGATATAGGCCGACAGCAGCCAGACGCCGAGCGCGCCGAGGCCGGCGATCAGCGTCGAGGCAACCAGCACGAACAGCCGGCTGGCCCGCACGATGCCGCGCAGTTCGGCCATCATGCCGCGCTCGCGATATTCGGGAATGAAGCGGATGATCGAGGTGTGGAAGCCGAGGCAGGCGAGATTGCCGACGATGACCATCGTCACCCACACGAGCACGAAAATGCCGTATTCGAACGACCCCATCCAGCGCGCCATCAAAACCTGGCTGACGAAGGCGATGACGGCGCTGACGATGCGGACCGAAAAGGCGATCAGCGACATGCGGCCGGCCTCGCCCCGCGCGCCGGCGCTGAACAGCACGGCATCGATCAGGCCAAGCAGCGGCCTGATGCGCAGCGCAAGGCGCTGCGGCAGGAACCGCCCGGCTGTCGTCGCCGCGGAAAAGCGCACCCCGATCACACTCCGTTTTCCGCCAATTTACAGGGTGTTGGTGTAGCGGAGACACATTAAGAAACGGTTGGGTGGGGAGAGGGTACGGTCGTTGGCAATGCAGGTGGCATGACGAAATCGGAACCGAGCCTGAGGAAGATCACCGCAGCGCTTCCGATGCCCTCCGGACCGCGATACAGGGATGCGAGGAAGATACAAAGCGGGTGGACAAAAATTTGTTTGCGTGACGTAAGTCGCTGAATCAGCTTAAGTCTGCCCATGCCTGTCCAGACTCCGGGCAAGTTTGAACCCGCTTCCGAAAATGGTCCATAGCTATGTTCGATGACAGCCGCAGCTTCGTAACGCGGGCGTTCCTTCGTGCCGAATTGGAACTTGAATTCCGTGCCTATGTCGGCGAGGGGTCGGATGCGATCTTGATACAGCGGTTGCGCGAGTGGGATAATCGTCGCCAGCTAAGCGAAGTACAAGCGGAAGGTGCGTTCACCCAAACCTTCTTCGTCGATACCTGGGGGTATGGCGAAGCGGGCCGAGTAGCGCCCGAATTGCAGACCATAATTCCCAAACTTCGGATTGCCGGTGACGGCGCAGGCGGTGGTCCTGGTGAGGCTGACCTGGCTCTCGGCTGGTTTGGTGGTGACTTACACGCGACGCCGCAGGTGCTTTGCGAGTTCAAGGACATTCGCTCAAAGCTCGACGCGAAGCAAAATCGCAAGGGCAGCAACCGTTCGCCGGTCGAGCAATGCCTGAACTACATTCGTGGCGCGCGACGCGGCCTATTCGGCAATGAGCCGGTGCAGCCGTGGTGGGGAATTGCCACCGACATGAACGAGTTTCGCCTCTACTGGTGGGACCGTGCTCCATCGGAATATCTCCGCTTCGTCATCCGCCGCACCGATCTCTTCGCGGAGAACTATGACCTGCTGACCAATTCGGAGGATGCGCAGTTCGACCGCTTCTTGTTTTGGAAACTGTTCCAGCGGGATTATCTACTTTCCCAAGCGGGCCGCCCTCCGCTCCTGCGACTCATCGAGCGACAATGGGTGCGGGAACGTGCGCTCGAAGGTGAGTTCTACGACCGTTACAAAGCGGTTCGCGAGCGGCTTTTCGAGGTCATGCGGCTGAACAACGCCACATTCGACGGCACACCGACGGAACTCCTTCGGCTCTCGCAGGCGTTGCTCGACCGATTCATTTTCGCCTTCTACTGTGAGGACATGGGCGCGCGGATGCTGTTTCCGCCGCAAATGATCCGTGATCATCTAAAGAGCCGGAGCGTCGAACCCTATTATGACCCCAACGGGTCGGAGTTTTGGGAATTCTTCAAGCGTCTGTTCGCTTTCATGAATGAGGGCGGTATGTTTGGCGGTCTAAGAGTGCCGCATATTAATGGCGGCCTGTTCGCCGCCAATCCAGCAATGAACGCGCTGGTCATCCCAAATCATGTGTTCGCGGCAGCGAAGCAGGGTGCAGGCGAAGCTGCGCTTGAAAGCGATAGAGACACGCTGCTCTATCTCTGCGCGCGGTACAACTACGCCTCGCGCGGTAATGTGAAGGAAAGCCTGAGCCTTTACACTCTCGGCCGTATTTTCGAGCAGTCGATAACCGAACTCGAATACCGCGCTGGCGAACTGGAAGGCCGTGACAGCGTTGCCAAGCTTTCAAAGCGAAAGCGCGACGGTGTCTACTATACGCCTGAATGGGTGGTGAACCTGATGGTCGAGCAGACGCTTGGCCCATGGTTCGCGGAGGCTAGGGCGGCAAGCGGCTATCCTGCTGCAGAAGATGGTGCGCCTGACCTTTCCGCCGGGGAGGCTTATCTTGCGCGACTACGCGGGATACGCATCGTCGATCCGGCCTGCGGCTCCGGCGCATTCCTGATTTCTGCCTTCCGGCGCCTGCTGCAGGAAAGGATGGCGGTGGATCGCGACATCGAGCGCGCCAAGGGCGGAGGGGTAGCGGCGGCTGTCAGCGAGGCACCCATGATCGCCGACATCCTCGCCAACAATATCTATGGTGTCGACATCAATCCGGCTTCGGTGGAAATTGCCAAGCTGGCGCTGTGGCTGCATTCGGCTCGCGCCGATGGACCGCTCTCTTCGCTCGATCACACGATCCGGTGCGGCAACAGTCTTGTCGACCATGACTTCTGGGCGGGGCGAGAGAGGATGCAGGATCACATCGAGCGCATCAACAGCTTCGACTGGGAGGACGCTTTCCCCGAAGTCTGGCCGGACGACGACGCGGAAGGCGGCTTTGATATCGTCCTCGGCAATCCGCCCTATGTGAAGTTGCAGAACCTTATGAAGGTCGACCCTGACGTGGTTGCCTATCTGCAAGGAAACCGGGGGGACGATACCTATGTCAGTGCACAGACCGGCAACACTGACCTCTACCTGCCGTTTATCGAGAAAGGGCTCCGGCTGCTCGCGCCGGGCGGTCGCATGGCCTACATTGCGCCGAGCCTGTGGGCGGTAAATCAGTATGGCGAAGGCTTGCGCAGGTTGGTCCGCAGAACGCGGCAGCTTGATCGCTGGATCGACTTCAGGGCGCACCAGATATTCGACGAGGCCATAACATATACAGCACTACAGTTCTTTACCAAGGAACCGCGGGAATGTGTGCGAATCGCCGTCGCGCCCGGGGGAAGCGCTGAGGCACATGATGTCGACTGGTCGGACGAGGATCTGGCGGTCGCCTACAACGCCTTTCCTGAGGACGGCGAGTGGCTAATGGCGACCGGCGTGGAACGGGCACTGATTGACCGACTGGCGCAGGACTGTCTACGACTCAGCGATCCGTCCCTGACCAGTGCGATATTTCAAGGACTAATCACGAGCGCTGATTCCCTCTATCATCTCGACCGCACAGGAACCAATCGCTACCGCTGTGCACGAAAGGGGGTGCCTGCCTGTGAGGTCGAGATCGAGGATGCGATCATGAAGCCGCTAATTTCTGGCGGCGAGGCAAAACGCTACGAAGAGCCTGCGACTGATACTTATCTGCTGTTTCCCTACGCACGCGACCCGCGCGGCAACATGCGTCTTATCTCAGCCGGCGAGATGGAACAGCGATTTCCTCGAGCATGGCAATATTTGCTTTCTTGGGAAATAGAACTTCGCGCGCGAGAAGGAAACAAATTCGACGATGAAAACTGGTACCGATTTGGGCGCTATCAGAATGTCGACAAACAGGACATCCCAAAACTGATAGTGGCTTAAACTGTTCCTGAAATGAGAGTTTGCGCTGACACTAGCGCGGACAAGTACCTTAACAATGTCCGAGTTAATGGCATCATAGCAACTGCTGGTACAGATCAGTTTTATCTGCTCGGTGTATTGAACGGGTCGATTGTGGATTTTGTCTTCCGCCGGATCGGAAAACCCAAGCAGGGCGGTTGGTTCGAAGCCAACAAGCAGTTCATCGCACCGCTACCTGTGCCGAATGTCCCGCCGGAAGACCGCGCAGACGTTGCGGCCGGAGCGCGCGAACTGCAGCGGAACTGGACGCGCCGCCGCGAATTGCTGCAGTCGGTCGAGGAGCGGCTTTCGGTACTTGCGCGGGCGCGGCATCCGGCGCGTTGGCTGTGGCCTGATATGCAGGAACTGCCGGAAATGATAGCGCAAGCTCCGGCCGCGCTAAGATTGCAAGGCGAGCGCCGCGCTTGGGCGGAAGCGCGGCTAAATGAGTTCGAGGCCAGCCGTCTCGAAGCGTTGCAGGCAACGCTTGATGGCGGTGGGCGTCTCGAAGCAGCGTTCCGCGATGGTGAGCTCCGGCTCTATGCCGGCGGCGCGATCATTCTTGACCGCATCTACCTCAACGATGGCGCCGGGCGACTGACAGAGGCCTATTGGCGCTGGCTATTCCTCAGTCGCAAGTGGCGCGAGGCTGACCGCTTCGCTGCCGAACTGCGGCGACCGCCGGTCGAATCCGATTCGCCGGCCACCCATCAGTTTGTCGAACGCATCGGCGAGTTAGCTGATGACGTGAATGCGATTGAAGCCGGCGAACGGGAAATGAACGAGCGCCTGTTCCAGCTCTATGCGTTAACGGCGGACGAACGGCTTCTTGTTGAAAACGACCATATGCGCCGCCGCGATGCCTAAAACCGCTCGTCAAATGACCTATCGAACGCCTAGATAGTCGGCATGGATCAGCTTTCGCTTTTCGAGACCGAACACGCCGTCACCGAGCCTCGTGCCCCTAACGCCGCCTATATCCGCAAGCACCTCAACCGCCTGCTTCGGCTTGCTCGGCAAGCTGAGCGGTTGCCATGGAGTCAAGCGGAAACGGCTAGCTGGGAAAAGCTATTTCCGGAACTGACGCTACTGCTTCCGCCGGAAGAGGGTGAGGCCTTACGAGCTGCTTTTGTGTTGGAGTTGGAACGGCTTAAGGCGGCGTAAGGGCAGAGCCGAATGAAAGTGCTCGTTCCACCTTTCGCAGAGTTCTTCGTGCCGGTTCTCAGGGCGCTGGACGCCCTCGGCGGGTCGGCTTCGATCGAAGAAATTGATGACAAGACGGCTGTGTTGATGAATGTTTCCGACGCGGCGCGGGCGGTGCTGGTTGGCGATGGGCCAAGGTCGAAATTCGACTATCGCTGCGCCTGGGCGCGGAGTTGGCTGAAGAATGCGGGCTTTACGAATAACAGTGAGCGCGGCGTTTGGGCTTTGACGGCCGAGGGCCGTGCTGCGCTGTCACTTGATCCGCAAGAGATCGTCCGGCGTGTGAGGCGAGCAGATGCCGCGTTGCGCAAGGCGAAGGTTGTCGCCAGCCCTGAGCGGGTAGAGGTTGAGGCGGAAGCAGTGGAAATCTCCTTGAAGGATTGGCGCGAGCAATTGCTCGACATCCTCTTGGCGCTGGATCCAGGAGCGTTCGAGCGACTTTGCCAACGGCTTCTCCGAGAGGCGGGTTTCATCAAGGTCGAAGTGACCGGGAGGAGCGGCGACGGCGGCATCGACGGTACCGGCGTGTTGCGGGTCAACCTGCTTTCATTCCACGTGCTGTTCCAGTCCAAGCGTTGGAAGGGGTCAGTCGGGGCAGGCGTTGTGCGGGACTTTCACGGCGCCATGGTAGGGCGGGCGGACAAGGGCCTGATTATCACCACCGGTACTTTTACGGCGGATGCTCGGCGCGAAGCCGTGCGCGACGGCGCACCGGCCATCGACCTGATCGATGGCGATGGGTTATGCGACCTGCTGAAGGAGCAGAAGATCGGCGTCAGGGTGAAGATGGTCGAGGAAGTTACTGTGGACGAAGCCGCCTTCGCGGGATTTTAGCTGGTCACGCCAGCGGGACAGCGCCCCCCTCGGGTGGGGAGATTGGCTAATCGCGAAGGCCGGTGCTGCCCGTCATCCGCCCGTCGGGCACCTTCTCCCCGTATGACGGGGAGAAGGAAAGGGCGCCTCTACATCCCCTTCATCGCATCACATGAAACATTCGGGTTCATATCGGCGAACGCGCCGGTCGGGTTGCCCTTCCAGGCCCAGACATGCAGCTCATAGAACGGGCCGAGGCCGTAGCGGTTGGGCGCGCTGTTGAAGTTGAACAGATGTCCATCGAGCGAGGCCGGGCCTTTCGAGGTGATGTATTCGACGGCGATCAGTTTTAGCGTGCCGTCGGCCATCGGCTCGTACATCACCGCTTCCGGCTTGGCGACATCGACCGCGTCATCCTTGAGGTAGCCGGGATTGACATAGTGGATGCCCATGGCGCCGCCGGTGATGCCGCTGGCGCAGGGAATGGGCGCGTAGCCTTCTGCGGTCGCCGCCGCCACATTCTCGAAGCGGCTGTTGGCCGCGCGTACCTTGTCGGCCAGCGGATTGCCGTCCTTTGCCTGGGCCGCGGTGGCGGCGATCGACAGGATGGCCAGGGCGGCAAGACGCCCGGTGCAAAGATTGATGTTCATGTTCTCTCCGGTTGTTTGAGGACGCGCACCGATCGGGTCTGCTCAACGCTGCGGCGTCCGTTGGAATTTTGCGAAACAGGTCGCTCGTCCTGTTTTCATGTCGGCCGCAATGATGCGGCCGGTTGCGCAGCTTGTTTCAGCCCGTCCAAACGGCGCGGCGTCCTAATGGTCCCACCAATAATATTCCCAGTATTCGCGCCGCTGCTCACGGTCGGGCAGTCCCATGTCCTGCCTCAGATAATCGTCTTGCGGGGGCAGCCGGCGCCGCCTGCCCAGCAGACGCGAAGGCAGCGCCGCCGCGATCCGCCATAGACGGCCAAGCAGGGAACCGCCGGGGTTTCCCACGACAGGCGCCGGTTCGCCGACCGGCATGCCATCAGGCATGTCGCAATTGCCGCGAATGGCAGTTTGATACTCATCCTTTTGTCCGCCACTTGGGGTTTGCCTGCCATCAACGGTAAAAGTAGGGGTCAAGAACCCGCACCTCCGTGATCTTGTCGACAGGCAGCGAATTCTTCTGGGCGGTGCTGCGGATCGCCTCGGGCGAGGGCGCGTCGTAGATGCAGAAGCTGCGCTTCTTGTCCGGCGACACGTAGGACTGCAGCCAGGTAACGCCCTTTTCGGCATTGCGCATGACGACACCGCCCAGCGCGTCGGCGCCGGCTTCGTTCATCGGCACGTTGAGGCCGTCCGGGAATGTGCGTTCGATCAGATAGCGAGGCATGGAAGCCTTCCTTTCTCCTGTGGGTCACGCCCGGTTTGAGCGCGGCTCGACATTGATCACGCCCGGCAAGAGCGCACATCGGAGCCTTTCCCCATTTTTGGCGGGACGATTCCCTATGTTGGCAGCGTTATGAGCGGGGGATATGTTGGCGGGTCCATCGCGGGTCCGCCTTTTCGGCGAACTCGATCTGCGTGAGCGAATGATGCTTCTGGAACGGCAGAAACAGCTGGAGCGACTCGACGGGCTGCTGGCCGATGCCGGGCGCGGCCGTGGCTGCGTCGCGGTGCTTGCTGGCGAGGCCGGGGCCGGCAAGACCGCGCTTGTCGAGGCCTTCATCGACCGGACTGCGCAAGCCACGCGCATATTCCGCAGCGCCTGCGAGGATCTGTCGATACCCGATCCGCTCGGGCCGCTTTACGATCTGGCGCGGGACGCGCAATGGGCGCTGCCGCAGGCGATCGATCATCGGCAGGGACAGAGGCTGCCGCTGTTTTCGGATGCGCTCGACATCTTCGAGACAAAGGCGCAGCCGACCCTGCTGGTGATCGAGGACTTGCACTGGGCCGATGATGCGACGCTCGATTTCGTCCGCTTTCTCGGTCGGCGCATCGCCAACAGGCATCTCTTGCTGCTGCTAACGGCGCGCACCGATCGCAGCGAGGGACAGATGCGGGTGCGCCGCGCGCTCGGCGAGATACCGGCAGGCAGCGTCGCGCGCATCGACGTGCCGCTGCTCAGCGAGTCGGCGGTGCTGTCGCTGGCCGAGGCGGCGGGGCGCGATGGCGAGGCTATCTACCGGGCGACGGCGGGCAACGCCTTTTTCGTCACCGAACTGTTGTGCAGCGGATGCGAGGAAAAAACGGCGCTGCCGGCAAGCGTGCGCGACGCGGTTCTGGCGCGCGCCGAGCGCCTGTCGGCCGGCGCCCGCGCGATGCTCGACGCGGTGTCGGTGTTTCCACGGCGGGCCGATGCCTGGGCGTTGCAGGGCCTGTGCGGCGTCGCCAGCGCCGGCCAGCTTGCCGAATGCGTCGCCAACGGCTTGCTGGAGGATCTGGGCGATGGCTATGCGTTCCGGCACGAGATCGCCCGCCGCGCCATCGAAGCGATGCTGACGACGAGCCACCGGCGGCAGTTCAACCAGCGCGCGCTGGCCGCCCTGCTCGAAAACAGTGAGGTCTCCACCGGCCGCCTGGTGCATCACGCGGTGGAGGCGCACAATCTGCAGGCAGTGCGCGAACTGGCCCCGGTTGCGGCGCGCGAGGCCTCCCGCGTCGGCGCCCATCGCGATGCGGCCGGCTTCTATGAAGCCGTGTTGCGGCAGGCCGACAGCCTGCCGGTGGAGGAGCGCACGACGCTCCATGAGAAATATGCCTTCGAGTGCCACCTCATCGGCAAGATCGACGAGGCCATCGCCGCGCAGGACCAGGCGCGCCGGCTGCATCAGGCCCAGGGGAACACGGCGAAGGAAGGGGATTGCCTCAGGTGGCTGTCGCGCTTTGCCTACCTGCTTGGCGACCGCATGGCTGCCGATGCCCTTGGCGAGCAGGCGGTTCAGCTGCTGGAGACCGCGCCGGCCGGGCCGGAACTCGCCATGGCCTATTCCAACCTCTCGCAACTGGCGATGCTGGCCGAAAGGCTCGACGACACGCTGCGGCTCGGCAACAAGGCGATTGCGCTCGCCGAACAACTGAACCGGCTCGACATCGTCTGCCACGCGCTCAACAATGTCGGCAGCGCCGAGCAGTCGCTGGATCTGGCAAACGGACGGCTGCACCTTGCCCGCAGCCTGGAGATCGCGCTGGAGCAGAATTTTCAGGAACATGCGGCGCGCGCCTTCACCAACAGCGCCTGCAGCGAGATGAACCAGCTCGGCTTCGCTGAGGCGCGGTCGTTCCTCGATCGCGGCATCAACTATTGCGTCGAAAACGATCTCGTCACCTGGCGCGACTATATGCGCGGCGTGCTGGCCCAGTTGCTGCTGCGCCAGGGGCAATGGGAAGAGGCTGCCGGCGAGGCACTCGAGGTGATCGCCAACGACCAGGCGACGATGCTGGTCCGCTATCCCGCCGTGGTCGCCCTGGCAAAGCTGCGGATACGGCGCGGCGACCCGTCCGCCGAGCCGCTTTTTGCCGAAATGACGCAGTTCCTGGACAAGGGATTGGAATTGCAGCGGCTGGCGCCCTATGCGGCGCTGATGGCCGAACGGGCGTGGCTCGGCCAGGCTGACAAGGATGAGGCGCTCGGCCTGATCGCACTGGCTGAGAGCTTGTCGACGACGCGGGCGGGTTTCGGCGAGCTGGCGACGTGGCGGCAGAAGCTGGCGCCGGACATGGATCCAGGCGACACCATCGGCATGGCTGCGCCCTACCGGCTGCTGCTCGCCGGCGACTGGCGGGCGGCGGCAGAACTATGGGCCGAGATAAACGCGCCCTACGAACGCGGGCTTGCGCTGGCGCAGGGTAACGAGACCGCGCAGCGTCTGGCGCTGGAGATTTTCGAAAGCCTCGGCGCCCGGCCCGTCGCCCTTCACCTGCGCGATATCATGCGCCGCAACGGCGTCAACGGCATCGCAAGGGGGCCGCGCCGAACTACGCGCGCCAATCGCGCCGGCCTGACCCAGCGCCAGATGGAGGTGCTGCAACTGATCGAGCGCGGCTTCTCCAACAAGCGGATCGCCGAGCAGCTGACCATCTCGCCGAAGACGGTCGATCACCACGTCTCGGCGGTTCTGGGCAAGCTGGACGCGGTTTCGCGCGGCGAAGCCACCGCCGCGGCGCGCGATTCGGGGTTGATTTGAGAAGCGAATAAATCAAAGGCCGGCGGGACAGCGCCCCCCCTCTGGCCTGCCGGCCATCTCCCCCTCAGGTGGGTGTTTGGACCGGAGACATCGCGAACAGGTGTGCGAGGACATCGCGAACAGTTTGGCGCGCTTTGCGCCGGGAGGTTCGGGATGCCATTCGAGGACACGAGCGCGATGAAACAGAAGCTGGAATTTGTCAGGTTGGCGAGCGCGCCGGGAGCGAATGTGAGCGCGTTGTGCCGGCGCTTTGGGATCGGTCGGACCGTGGCTCACAAGTTGATCGCGCGCTATCGGACGGAGGGCGAGGCCGGGCTTTTGGAGCGTTCGCGCCAACCGCTCTCGAGTCCCAGGCGCAGCGCCTGGGAGGTCGAAGCAGCGGCGCTTTCGGTGCGGGCGGCACATCCGGCCTGGGGCGGGCGCAAGATCGCCCGGGTCCTGGCGCGCCAGGGGATTGGCTGTCCGTCGCCCTCGACGGTGACCGGCATCTTGCGTCGCAACGGCGTCGAGCTCGGGGCGCTGGGCGGCGGGGCAAAGCCCTTCATCCGCTTCGAGCACGAAGCGCCCAACGATCTGTGGCAGATGGACTTCAAGGGTCATGTGCCGTTGCGCGCCGGGCGCCTGCATCCGCTGACCGTGCTCGACGACCATTCGCGGTTCTCGATCATGCTGTCGGCCTGCTCCGACCAGACCACCGAAACCGTGAAAACGCGCCTGATCACGGCCTTCCGCCGCTATGGCCTGCCCTTTCGTATCGCCACCGACAACGGCCCGCCTTGGGGCGATGGCGGCCGCAACGACTTTACCCTGCTCGGCGTCTGGCTGATCGAAATCGGCATCGCCATCGGGCATTCCAGGCCGTATCATCCCCAGACGCTGGGCAAGGAGGAGCGCTTTCACCGCACGCTCAAGGCCGAGGCGCTGCAGGGACCGCCGTTCGAGAACCTGGCGGCGGCCCAGCGGGCCTTCGACCGCTGGCGCCACATCTACAATGCAGAGCGCCCGCACGAGGCGATCGACGGCGCCGTGCCGCTCGACCGCTACCGGTCTTCCCCGCGCGACTTCAGGGAGACCCAGCAGCCCTTCGACTATGCGCCCGGCGACCATATCCGCAAGATCCAGCAGAAGGGCGCGACCTCGCTGTTCGGCCGCCACTTCAAGATCTGCAATGCCTTCGCCGGGCGCGCCGTCGCCTTCCGTGCGACCGACAAGGACGGCGTCTTCAACGTCTTCTTCCGCCATCAGAAAATCCAAACCATCGACCTCAACCTCGTCGAGAGATAGCATGGAGCACTGTTCGCGATGTCCTCGCACACCTGTTCGCGATGTCTCCGGTCCAAACAGTGGGGAGATCGGCTAGTCGCAAGCGCCGGCGCTGCCCCTCATCCGCCCTTCGGGCACCTTCTCCCCGTGAACGTGGCGAAGGAAAGCAGTGCCTTACGCAAACGCCCCATGACAATGCTTGTATTTTTTCCCTGACCCGCACGGGCAAGCCTCGTTGCGGCCGACCTTGCCCCAGGTCGCCGGGTTCTTCGGGTCACGGTCTTCGGGGGCGACGATGGCGTTGGTCTCCTGGCGGACCAGCACGGCCGTCTCGCCGCCTTCGAAATCGTCCTCGCCGGTGAAGCCGTCGATGTGGCTGCCGAACATGTCGGGGGCCTCGGGCGGCGGCGCTTCCGCCGCCTGGCGGACCAGTTCGACGCGCATCAATTGCGCGGTGACGGCCTGGCGCAGATTGCCCAGCATCGCCTGGAACAGCTCGAACGCTTCGCCCTTGTACTCCTGCAGCGGATCGCGCTGCGCATAGCCGCGGAAGCCGACGACCGAGCGCAGATGGTCGAGATTGACGATGTGCTCGCGCCACAGATGGTCGAGCGTCTGCAGCACCACCGAGCGCTCGACATAGGTCATCACGTCGGGGCCGAAACGCTCGGCGCGCTCCTTGGCGGCGGCCTCGGCGGCCTGGCTGACGCGCTCGCGGATGTCGTCCTCGGCGATGCCCTCTTCCTTGACCCAGTCCTCGACCGGCAAATCGAGGTTGAGGAATTCGGCGATCTCGGCCTTGAGGCCGGCGACGTTCCACTGCTCGGCATAGGCATTTTCGGGAATGTTCTTGGCGACGATCTCCTCGATGACGCCTTCGCGCATCTCGGTGATGGTCTCGGACAGGCCCTCGCCGTCCATCAGCTCGATGCGCTGCTCGAACACCACCTTGCGCTGGTCGTTCGAGACGTCATCGTATTTCAAGAGGTTCTTGCGGATGTCGAAGTTGCGCGCCTCGACCTTCTTCTGCGCCTTTTCCAGCGCCTTGTTGATCCACGGATGGATGATCGCCTCGTCTTCCTTGAGGCCGAGCTTCTGCAGCATGCCGTCCATGCGCTCGGAACCGAAGATGCGCATCAGGTCGTCCTGCAGCGACAGGAAGAATTTCGACCGGCCGGGATCGCCCTGGCGGCCCGAGCGGCCGCGCAACTGGTTGTCGATGCGGCGCGATTCATGGCGTTCGGTGGCCAGCACGTAGAGGCCGCCGGCGGCGAGGGCCTTTTCCTTCAGCCGGGCGATGTCGTCGCGGATTTCCTTTTCCCTGGCCTCGCGCTCGGGGCCGGCTGGCATGTCGCCAAGCTCCTCGGCGATGCGCATGTCGGCATTGCCGCCGAGCTGGATGTCGGTGCCGCGGCCGGCCATGTTGGTGGCAATGGTGATGGCGCCGGGCTTGCCGGCCTGGGCGACGATCGCCGCCTCGCGCTCGTGGTGGCGGGCGTTCAGCACCTCGAAATCCTTAAAACCTTCCTTGCGCAGGCGTTCGGCCAGCTGCTCGGACTTCTCGATGGAAGTCGTGCCGACCAGCGTCGGCTGGCCCTTGGCGCGGGCTTCCTTGATTTCCTTGACGATCGCCTTGTATTTCTCCTCGACCGTCCGGTAGACCTCGTCGTCTTCGTCAATGCGGATGACCGGCAGGTTGGTCGGGATCTCGGTGACGTCGAGATTGTAGATGTTGGCGAATTCCTCGGCCTCGGTCAGCGCCGTGCCGGTCATGCCGGCGAGCTTCTTGTAGAGGCGGAAATAGTTCTGGAAGGTGACCGAGGCGAGCGTCTGGTTCTCCGGCTGGATCGCCACATGCTCCTTGGCTTCGAGCGCCTGGTGGAGGCCTTCCGAATAGCGGCGGCCGGGCATCATGCGGCCGGTGAACTCGTCGATGATGACGATCTCGCCGTTGCGTACGATGTAGTCCTTGTCCCGCTGGAACAGCCGGTGCGCCTTCAGCGCGTTGTTGACGTGGTGGACGATGGCGACGTTCTCGACGTCGTAGAGCGACTCGCCCTTGAGCAGACCCGCATCGCGCAGCATGTTCTCCAGCTTCTCGGTGCCTTCCTCGGTGAAGATCGAGGTCTTCTGCTTCTCGTCGATCTCGTAGTCCTGCGGCTGCAGCTGGATGATGAAGGTGTCGATGGTGTTGTACATTTCCGAACGGTCCTCGAGCGGACCGGAAATGATCAGCGGCGTGCGCGCTTCGTCGACCAGGATGGAATCGACCTCGTCGACGATGGCGTAGCTGTGACCGCGCTGCACCATCTGGGCGCGCTCGTATTTCATGTTGTCGCGCAGATAGTCGAAGCCGAGCTCGTTGTTGGTGGCGTAGGTGACATCGGCGGCGTAGGCGACGCGGCGCTCCTCGTCGGACAGGCCGTGGACGATGACGCCGACCTTAAGGCCGAGGAATTTGTAGACGCGGCCCATCCATTCGGAGTCGCGCGTGGCCAGATAGTCGTTGACGGTGACGACATGGACGCCATTGCCGGCGAGCGCGTTGAGGTAGACCGGCAGCGTCGCCACCAGCGTCTTGCCTTCGCCGGTGCGCATCTCGGCGATGCCGCCATTGTGCAGCACCATGCCGCCGATCAGCTGCACGTCGAACGGCCGCATGCCGAGCACGCGGCGGGCGGCCTCACGCACGGTGGCGAAGGCCGGCACCAGGAGGTCGTCGAGACTGGCGCCGTTGGCGATGTCCTGGCGGAATTTGTCCGTGCGGGCCTGAAGCTCGGCGTCGGAAAGCGCCCGCATCTCGTTTTCCATGGCATTGATCGCCTCGACGCGCGGCCGGGTCGATTTGACCCGACGATCGTTGGAGGAGCCGAAAACCTTACGGGCGAGACCGCCGAGACTGACCATCCAATGGCCCTTTCGATAGCATTCCAAGTCGTTGCGACAGGCGCCGGCTGGCCCCATCAACTCCACGTGAACGCGGACAAACGCAAAAAGCGCCCGGAAAACGGTTCTGGACGCAAAGTCGTTGGACAGATAAGAGGGGGCTCATTCGATGTCAACGCCGCGCTCGCCCTGTCGACCGCGCCAAATTCCGCCACAATCTTGCTGGTCTGGAAGCCATTCCGCTCTAGCTACCCCGCTTTGGAGATAATCGTAATGTCAGTATTGTTCCGCCGCGCGTCGCTCGCCAGCCTTGGTCTGGCATTCGGGCTATCGGCCCTCTCGCTGTCGCCGCTGATGGCACAGGAGGCCGCCCCTGCCCAGCCGGCAGCACCCGCTCCGGCGGCCAAGCCGGTCGATCCGAACGCCGTGGTCGCCACCATCAACGGCCAGACGCTGACCGAGGCAGACCTTGGGCTTGCCGAGGGCGAGCTGTCGCAGCAATTCGCGCAGCTTCCGCCCGAGCAGCGCCGCGCCGCGGCGCTGTCGGCGGCGATCGAAATCCGCGTGATGGCGGCCCAGGCGGTGACCACCGGCCTCGACAAGGATCCCGACTTCCAGCGCCGCATGGCCTTCCTGCAGCAGCGCGCGCTGCATGGCGAAATGGTCGAGAAGGGCGTCGTCGACAAGGTTACCGATGCCGAGGTCCGCGCCCGCTACGACCAGGAAATCGCCAACACGCCGCCCACCAACGAGGTGCACGCCCGTCACATCCTCGTGAAGACGAAGGAAGAGGCAGACGCCATCATCAAGCAGCTCGACGGCGGCGCCGACTTCCAGAAGCTTGCCAACGAGCACACCAGCGATCCGAGCGGCAAGACCAGCGGCGGCGATCTCGGCTGGTTCGGACCTGGCCAGATGGTGCCGGAATTCGACAAGGCGGTGTTTGCGCTGGCGGTCGGCAAATATACCGACCAGCCGGTGCAGTCACAGTTCGGCTGGCATGTCATCAAGGTCGAGGACAAGCGCACCAAGCAGCCGCCGGCGTTCGACCAGGTCAAGGACCAGGCGCGCCAGGCGGTCATCCGCGACAAGTATTTCGCGCTGGTCAAGTCGCTGCGCGCCAACGCCAAGGTCGACATCCCCGATGCGAACCTGAAGAAGACGGTCGACGCGCTGGAAAGCGCCAAATAGGCCAGATTGGGCTATGACAGGGCGCGCTGCCGCCCTGTCGCTTCTATTTGGTAGGGCGAGCGATGATGCGTCGACGCCGCCGCCGGACCGCCGTGGCGTCGCCGGCATCGTCAGCGACGATGCCTTTCAAGACATAGCCGACCATCCTGCGCAGCGTTGCTTCGTCCTCGTCCAGGCGGTTCGTCAGAAGATGCGTCCAGGCGAACGAGGCAATCAGGTCGGCGACGACAGTGGCATCGACATCGGCTGCCACCTCTCCCCTTGCCTTGGCGCGTTCGACCATCTGGCCGGTGTGGATGCGACGCCCTCTTGCGTATTCGGCGAGGGCGGCGGCGGCTTTTTCGTCCGACTGCGCCTCGGCAATCAGCGATCTGAACACGCTGCCCGACGACGTGTCGCGCCAGTGCGCGAACAAGCTCTTCAGGAAGCCGACGAGATCCTCCGCAAGGTTCCCAGTATCGGGATTGTCGACGCGCTTTTGCCGCTGGTAAACGTCGAGCAGCAAGGCGGCCTTGCTTGGCCACCAGCGATAGATCGTCGGTTTTCCGGCGCGTGCGCGGCGCGCCACCGCCTCGATCGAGAAGCCGGAATAGCCGGCTTCGACCAGCACCGCCTCGGCGGCATCGAGAATGGCATCGGCGCTTTCGGGGCTGCGCCGTGCGCCAGCCGACTTGCGCCCGGGATCGGTGATTTCGCCCATCTCTTCTTCCTTACCCGTTCCTTACCCGCGATTTCAGCAGCCATCATATACAACTCTTGACGAAACGGAACGATCCGTTTTATATGTAACGGAACGTTCCGTAACGATAAGGAGAGTTTGATGAACTCGACCGCCGTGACCCGCTTTTCGCGCCTGCGCTTCGCCCTGCTGGTGCTGCTCGGCGTGTATCCGCTGATCACTGCCATTTTGTACGTGGTTTTTCCGCTGACGCAGGAATGGCAAATCTGGCAGCGCACGCCGGTCATCGCGCCGCTGATGGTCTCGATCATGATCTGGGGACTGATTCCGGGCGTGCAGCGGGCGTTTCGCGGGTTCATCAACCCAGCGGTCCGCTGATGTTCATTCCAGCGCTTGCGACGTTTCCGACGCAACGCGCCACGCGCCATCGGCCAGCACGAGTTCCAGCGTCACCCGCGCCTTGCCGGTCAGGCGCTGCGCCGATTTGTCCTTCGGCACATAGTCGTAGCGCATGGCGAAAACCACGTCGGCACGGTCCTTGCCTTGCGGCGTCACCTCAAGGCTGCCGGGCTCGAGACCGAACGACCACGATGCCCATTGCGCGAACCAGTCGGTCTTGACCTTGACGATCGCCTCGCTGT
Organism: Mesorhizobium sp. M1088; assembly: GCF_040318575.1. Classification (NCBI taxonomy): domain Bacteria; kingdom Pseudomonadati; phylum Pseudomonadota; class Alphaproteobacteria; order Hyphomicrobiales; family Phyllobacteriaceae; genus Mesorhizobium; species Mesorhizobium sp. M1088. Next base: position 24,247 of record NZ_JAMYMO010000029.1, read on the forward strand.
CGTAGCGCGTGCCGTAAATGGTGGCCGACGAACCGTAAAGCCGCTTGACGGTTTCGCGCATTCTCCTGGCATCAGGCGCCAGATAGTTTTCGCGCAAGAATTTTTCGATGGCACCCTCGTCGCCGACGGAGCGTTCGAGCGCAGCCACCTGCGACGCGGGAGCCGGGCTGACGGCCGGTTTCGGTTGCTGGGCAGTGTCTCCGCCCGGAACGAATTCGAAACGCTCGAGCAGCGACCCCTGCTCCCAGGGACGCTGCGCCTCGCGCGTTGCCGAAACGACGTCGCGGCGCACCGCAATCATCATGTCGTTGATGCTCTGTCCGGGTTCCGCCATATGCCGCAAAAGTGCCGCCGCAAACGGCGAGTTGCGTCCCGTCCCGTCCATTGCGACGGCGCCGGGCGCAGTCGAGAAGGCGATGAATGAGCCGCGTGTCGACTCGAACTGGGCAAGACCGGCGAGAGCCGTCGCCGAGCGCGTCGTGGCGCTGCGGCTGAGACTTCGGGCAAACGGGTTGTTGCGGCAGGCATCGAGGAAGACCAGGCTGACCTTGGTCTGCTGCTCCATGATGTCGAGAACCTCGTCGATCGGCACCGCCTCGAGCTGCAGCTTGACCGGCATGTCCAGCCGGGCGTCGACCGGCACGATGAAGTTGCGCCCGTCGACCTGCAGGCCGTGGCCGGCATAGTAGAACAGCCCGGCACCGGCACCCTGCAGCGCATCGGAGAATTCGCCGATCTTGCGTTCGAGCTCGCGCTTGCCGAGATCGTTGCCTTCGATCACCTCGAAACCGATGGCGCGCAGCTTGTCGGCGATGTCGAGCGCATCGTTGACGGGATTGGCCAGCGTGCCGGCTTCGGCGTAGCTGCCGTTGCCGACCACAAGCGCCACGCGCCGCGCCGTCTGCGCATCGGCGCGCAGCAGCAGAAAGCCCAGAAACGCCAGTGCCAAGACCACAAGCCTGCCCATGGGGCAGGATCATAGCGCTATCGGTCGCAGCGACGCCAACAAATTTGCAACAGCCTGCTTGCTGCATGAGGCGGTGTCAGGCTTCCGGCACCCGTAACGGCTGTGAAACGCCTTGCGCCAGCGCGTGCTATCGGGCAAACCGGCGTTCCTTTCGCGATTTTTCCCGCCCGGGGTCTTCCATGTCCACACAGGTTTCGCCGCTCGCGCCGAAGAAATATCCCAAGATGCCGGTGATCGAGGGCGTGCGCATCGCCACCGCCGAGGCCGGCATAAAATACAAGAACCGCACCGACTTGCTGGCCATGGTGTTCGACGCCGGCACCACCGTCGCCGGCGTGTTCACCAGGTCGAAATGCCCTTCGGCGCCGGTCGATTTCTGCCGGCAGAACCTCGTGGCTGGCAAGGCACGCGTGCTGGTGGTCAATTCCGGCAATGCCAATGCCTTTACCGGCCAGAAGGGCCGCGCCTCGACGGCACTCACGGGCGAGGTGGCGGCGAAAGCGGCCGATTGCACAGCGGGCGAGGTATTCCTGGCCTCGACCGGCGTGATCGGCGAACCGCTCGACGCCGGCAAGTTCAGCCATCTGCTGGCCGGGCTGGTCAAGGACGGCAAGCCGGAATTGTGGACCGAAGCCGCCAAGGCGATCATGACTACCGACACCTATCCCAAACTGGCGACCGCGACGGTCAAGCTCGGCGATGCCGACGTCACCATCAACGGTATCGCCAAGGGCGCCGGGATGATCGCGCCCGACATGGCGACGATGCTTTCCTTCATCGCCACCGATGCGCCGATCGCAGCACCGGTGCTGCAGGACCTCCTGTCGCGCGGCACGACCAAGACCTTCAACGCGGTTACCGTCGACAGCGACACCTCGACCAGCGACACGCTGCTGATGTTCGCCACGGGTGCTGCCGCCAGGCGCGGCGCGCCGGCAATTTCCGACCCCAAGGATGCGCGCCTCGGCGCGTTCCGCCGTGCCCTCGGCAAGGTGCTGAAATCGCTGGCACTACAGGTGGTGCGCGACGGCGAGGGCGCCCGCAAGCAGGTCGAGGTCACCGTCACCGGAGCCAAATCGGCCCGCTCGGCCAAGCGCATCGCGCTGTCGATCGCCAATTCGCCGCTGGTCAAGACGGCAGTCGCCGGCGAGGACGCCAATTGGGGCCGCGTCGTCATGGCTGTCGGCAAGGCCGGCGAACCGGCCGACCGCGACCTTCTGTCGATCTGGTTCGGCGACAACCGCCTGGCCTATCAGGGCGAGCGCGACGCCGCCTATTCCGAGGAGGCGACTTCGGCGTATATGAAGCGCGACGAGATCCGCATCCGCGCCGACATCGGCATCGGCCGCGGCAAGGCGACGGTGTGGACCTGCGATCTCACCAAGGAATATGTCGCCATAAACGGCGATTATCGGAGCTGATGGCGTTGGCTTCCAGACATCCGGCAAGCGTGTTGGCGATCGTGCGCCGCTATGAGGCGGCCGGCTTTCGCGCCTGGCCGGCGGCCGCCGTCCATTATGACGGCACCTGGGTGGTTCGGCTGACGGCCGGCCACCCGGCCAAGCGGCTGAACTCGGTCAATCCGCTCGATCCGGGCGACATCCAGCACATTGCCGAGCGCATCGGCCGTGCCAGCCGCCGCTTCGACGCGTATGGCAGGCCGCTGACCTTTCGCATCTCACCGCTGTCGGGGCCTGATCTTTCGAAGTACCTCGACAGCGAAGGCTGGAGTACGTTCGCGGAGTCGCTGGTCATGCGGCTGCCGCTGGCGGACGCCGCGCTCGACGATGCCATGGACCAGATTCCGTTGAAGGACATCAGCCGTTTCATCGGCGCGGCGCTCAAGGTGAGCGGCTCGGATGTGTCGCTGCGTCCGGGCCTGTCGGAGATCATCGGCGCCATCCAGCCGGAGGCCGGGCTGTTTGCGCTGGAGGCCGGCAGCGAACCGCTGGCAACGTTGATCTGCGTGCATGACGGCGACCTTGCCGGCCTGTTCGAGATCGCCACCGACAGGTCGGTGCGCAACCAGGGCCATGGCCGCCATCTCATCCGGTCGGCGCTGAAATGGGCGCGGCTGCGCGGGGCGCGGGAAGCCTGGCTGCAGGTCGAGGCGGACAACGCGCCGGCGCTGGCGCTCTACCGTTCGCTCGGATTCGACGAAGTCTATCGCTATCGCTATCGCCGGCCACCCGGCGCATGAGCGGCTTGGATACGGTCGGCAAACGCCTGCTCCTGGTCGCGGCCTGCGCGCTGGTCGACGCCGACGGGCGCGTGCTTTTGGCGCAGCGGCCCGAAGGCAAGCAACTCGCCGGCCTGTGGGAGTTTCCGGGCGGCAAGGTCGAGCCTGGTGAGACGCCGGAACAATGCCTGATCCGCGAATTGTACGAGGAGATCGGCATCGAAACCGACATCCCTTGCCTGGCCCCACTCACCTTCGCCAGCCATTCCTACGATGATTTTCACCTGCTGATGCCGCTGTTCGTCTGCCGTCGATTCCGCGGCATTGCCCAGCCGAAGGAAGGCCAGGTGCTGAAATGGGTGCGGCCGCGCCAGATGCGCGATTTTCCAATGCCGCCGGCCGATGCCCCGCTGATCCAGTTCCTCATCGACCTGCTGTAACGGCCGACCTGCCGTAAATCGGGCAGCGCCGCAACGCGCTGGCAGCAGCGTTAATGAAAGATTTATCTGACCGTGAAAAATTGACGCCAGGCGGTTACGCCGATTCCACCGCTGGGGAGCGATTTGCATGAGCCTTGAAAAGGACTGGGACTCGCCTTGGCCGGACCGCCTTCCTGGCGCCGCCAATGCCGGCATGGGAATATTGCGCATCGCCCTCTTGTTCGGCTCGGCCGCGGTGGCTCTGGCCTTGATCGCGACGCCCTACCTCGACAGCCGGACCCGCTCGCAGTTTGCCCGCGACGGGCTTGATACGATGAGCACCGGCTCGATCGGCCAGCGCGACAGCTATACGCTACGCAAGAGCGTGCTGCAGCCGCTGCCCAGTTCGGTCTGCGTTATACGGGCCGATGGCAGAAGCAGCGGCGACTGCTGACCGCTCAACAGATCTCCAGGATTCGGCTGTTTCCTAGAATGCAGCTGGTTCACCCCGCGTTAAGCCTGTCGCATTAACCTTTCTTAACGGGTCGGCGCTAGGTTCAGGCAAGAGGGATGGCGCCCATGAAAATCTTGCTGCAACGATTTTTAGAAGACGAGAGGGGTGCGACGGCTATCGAATATGGTTTGATCGTCGCCGTGCTGTCGCTTGCCATTGTCGCTGGTATTGGCCAGGCTGCCGGCGCCATCCAGTGGTTGTTCAGCGACAACAGCAGCAAGCTTGCCAACGCTTTTGCACAATGACCCGCTTAGCTTTTGCGTGGAATACGCTTGGCTTTTGCGCAAGGATCCGCTCAGGGGCCGCCGGGGTTTTCCAGGATTGTCTTCAGCGATATTTTTGCGGAGCCCGGCTTCAGCGGCTTTTGCTGAGAGGCATCGGGCGCCCAGCCTGACATCCAGACCACCGAGAAACTCGCCCTGACGCGGCCATCGGCATCCGAAAACCGCTCCGCATAGATTTCGGCGGCGCGCGCGAACAGCGCTCGCGTGCCCGGCCGCCTGCTGCGGTCGACAAGCGCGCTGGTCTCGCCCATGGCGCGCAGGTCGGCGACCAGGCCAAATAGCGAATCGTAGCGCACCGTGATCGTCTCGACGTCGGCAACCGGCAGTGCCAGGCCGGCGCGCTGCAGCAGCGCGCCGGCGTCGCGGACGTCGGTGAACGGGATCACACGCGGGCTGGCGCCGCCATAGAGCTCGGTCTCGGCGGCAAGCAGGCTTTCGCGCAGTTCGGAGAGCGTGCCTGTGCCGGCGAAGGCGCCGAGGAAAAGCCCGTCCGGCTTCAGCGCCCGGCGGACCTGCACCAGCATGCCGGGAATGTCGTTCATCGCCTGCAGCGACAGCAGCGACACTGCGAGGTCGAGGCTTTCCGGCTCGAATGGCACGGTTTCCAACGGCGCCAACAGTCCTGGCTGGCCACCCAGGAAAGCGGCGTCGGCCTCGACGCGCACGTTTTCCGTCACCTTGCCGCTTTCGGCGAGCACCTCTGCTGCAGCCGGCGTCTGGCAAAACAACGAGGCCGCCTTGCCGAACCTGCGTTCGACGGCGCCGAGCCGGTCGGCAAGATCCTCGGCCGCCCGCCGCATGAGGAAATCCGCGCCGGCGATGGGGCGGGCCAGTGCCCGGCGCTTGCGCGCCAGCCAGAGCGAGGTGTCAATTACAGGCTGCAATGGGCAGGTCCTTGTGCTTCGCTCTCTGATATAGTGATGCGGAGGACCAACCACGTGGCCGATCCCATGCCAGAGATCAAGCGTATTGCGATCAAGAGCATTGCCCGCAAGGCATTGGGCTGGCCAGCGCGCCTCTTGTTCCCGCCCGTCTGTGCCGGCTGCCGCCGCCATGTCTCGCAGCCCGGCGTGTTGTGCGGCGCCTGCTGGCCGAAACTCAGGCTGCTGGAACGGCCGTGGTGCCCGGTGATGGGCACGCCGTTCACCCACAATATGGGTGAGGGTTTCCTGTCGGCGGAGGCGATAGCCGACCCGCCGCCGTTCGAGCGCGCGCGGGCGGCGGTCGCCTATTCCGGCGTTGCCCGCCAGATGGTGCAAGGGCTGAAATACCAGGACCGCACCGATCTGGCGCCGTGGATGGCGCGCTGGATGCTTCGCGCCGGTGCCGAGCTCATCGCCGAGGCCGATGTGGTCGTGCCGGTGCCGCTGCACTGGCGGCGTTTCTTCAGGCGGCAGTTCAACCAGTCGGCGGAACTGGCGCGGGCGGTGGCGCAACTCGGCGAGCGGCCTTTCGCGCCATCAGCCATCAGGCGCGTCAAACTCACGCGCCAGCAGGTCGGGCTGGAGCGGCGGGAACGCGAGGAAAATGTTCGCGCCGCATTCAAAGTGCCTGATGAGGCGGAGATCGAAATCACCGGCCGCCGGGTGCTGCTGATCGACGACGTCTACACCACCGGCGCCACCGTCCGCGCGGTCGCCAAGGCGTTGAAGAAGGGCGGCGCCGGCGCGGTCGACGTACTGACCTTTGCGCGTGTGCTGCCGGGGGACTTTCGGGCCGACGAATCGGCGCCTATATAGCCTAGGAACGAGGCAGGATTGCTGACCGATGGTCGATGTGACGATCTACACGCGGATGATGTGCGGCTATTGCACCGCGGCCAAGCGGCTGCTCGATAGGAAGGGTGTGACCTACACCGAGCACGACGCCTCCTTCTCGCCGGAGCTGCGCCGGGAGATGATCTCCCGCGCTCACGGCCGTTCCACCTTTCCGCAGATATTCATCGGCGACACGCATGTCGGCGGCTCTGACGATCTCCACGAATTGGAGGCGGAAGGACGGCTGGACACATTGCTCGCCAACGGCTCGGCCAGATAAGGACATGACTATGGGTGGTTTCAAGGCGGCGGCGATCCAGATGCGTTCGGGAACCAGCCCGGAGCGCAATGCGGTCGATCTGGAACGGCTGGTGCGCGAGGCGGCAGGCCTTGGCGCGACCTATATCCAGACGCCGGAAATGACCGGCGCGCTGATCCGCGACAGCCAGGCACGGGCCGCTTCCTTCACCTCCGAGGACAAGGACATCGTCGTCTCGACGTCGCGGCGGCTGGCCAGCGAGCTCGGCATTTTCCTGCATATCGGCTCGACCGCCATTCTGCGCGCCGACGGCAAGCTTGCCAACCGCGCCCTTCTGTTCGGGCCGGACGGCGCCACGATTGCCACCTACGACAAGATCCACATGTTCGACGTCGATCTCGACAATGGCGAGAGCTGGCGCGAATCCGCCGCCTATGAGCCTGGCACCGAGGCCGTCGTCGCCGAAGTCAATGGCGCGAAGCTCGGCTTTGCCGTCTGCTACGATCTGCGCTTTCCGCAGCTGTTCCGTGCCGAGGCGCTGGCCGGCGCCGATCTGCTTTCGGTGCCCGCCGCCTTCACCCGCCAGACCGGCGAAGCGCATTGGCACGTGCTGCTCAGGGCGCGAGCCATAGAGAACGGCGCCTATGTGGTTGCCGCCGCGCAAGGCGGCGTGCACGAGGACGGCCGCGAAACCTATGGCCATTCGCTGATCGTCGATCCCTGGGGCCGCATCGTCGCCGAAGCTGCGCATGACGAGCCGGCGGTGATCGTCGCCGAGATCGACCCGGCGCAGTCAGTCGCTGCGCGCAAAAAGATACCGAATCTCAAAAACGCACGCGATTTTGCCGTAAACGCCGGTTCGGCGGAGGCAATTCCGCTCAGGGGTGCCGCCTCTTGATCCGCTTTTCCCTGATCTGCGAGCACGAGCACGAGTTCGAGGCCTGGTTCCGCAGCAACGACGATTTCGACACACAGAAGAGGCGCGGTTTCGTCGATTGCCCGGCCTGCGGCTCGCATAAGGTCGACAAGGCGCTGATGGCGCCTGCCGTCTCCACCGGGCGCAAGCGCGAAAGCATCGCGCTGGCCATGGGCGAGGCGCAGAAGCAGGCGCTGGCGCAGCTCAAGGCGCTGGCCGACAAAGTGCGCGAGAATGCCGACTATGTCGGCGACAAATTCGCCGAGGAAGCGCGCAAGATCCATTTCGGCGAAAGCGATCCGCGCGGTATCTATGGCGAGGCGACGCTGGACGAGGCCAAGAGCCTCGCCGAAGACGGTGTCGAGTTCATGCCTATTCCAAGCTTCCCCGACGACCGCAACTGAGGAAAGTCTTGCCCCATCCGGAGAAGACTGAAAAGCGGCGTGGTTCAGAGGTAGTGATCCGTGTTTTCAGCTGGTTGGCTATAAAGTCGATCGATAAGAGGACGATCGATGGGTTGCCAGTTTTCTATACGGGCGAGAGCGGTGGGAAAGATGCAGATAAGGTTGCCGCCGCGCTGCGGTTGATTCAAGAATTTGACCCTGTTCGATACAGCCGTCTGGTCCGCGATCTCAAACGGATCTGGATTACAATCAATCCAGGTGCCGCTGCGCAATTTGTGAAATCGACTTCGACTTGCGAGCTTGATCGGCGATTTGTTCTAGGCGAGCACACGCTGACCGACCAGATCGCCAGCGCGATAGTGCATGAGGCGACGCATGCGCGTCTCCGTCAGCGAGGCATTGGCTATGAGGAGGAATTGCGCCACCGGGTGGAGTGGGTTTGCATGAGACGTGAACTGGCTTTTGCGGCGAAACTGCCGGACGGGGCGAGTATTCGTCAATGGGTCGAAGCTCGACAAACGGAACCCTCGGATTTTTCCAATGTAGCGATGAATGGTCGGCAAATTGATAGCGCGCGTGATGCCTTGCTCCATCTCAATGCTCCAGGTTGGCTGGCAGACTTGATCGTCTTTTTCGCACGGCAGCGATATCAGAGGCGTATCAGGCGACAAGAAGCTGAAGCGCATTTCGACAAGCGAAAATGATGCTCCGTTTCGCTTGTGGGGATTCGCTTCCGCCCAGAGCGGCGATGCCGCCGCCCCCTGCACAAGCGTCCGCAATTTCAGGCCGAGCAGCAAGGATGGGCCTCGCGGGTAATCGTCTCGCTCCGTCTTTCATGCCCGCCACTTGACGGAGTTGCTTCCGCATAGGCTGCAAACTGGCGTTCAAGCGCCTTGACTGCACTGCTGCGCCAGCCCTCCGCCAGGGATTCCGACATGGGATCGGGGAAGATTTCCTCTTCGCCGTTCTCCACGCCGTCCAGGATCGCTCGTGCGACAGACTCCGGAGAGGCTTTCGCGATGTCCAGGCCCCGTGTCATGTCCGTGTCCACCGGGCCGGGAAGGACCCTGTGGACGCTGACACCCCGTCCGGCCAAAAGGGTGCGCAACGACTGCGACAGCGAGAACGAGGCCGCCTTCGAGATGGAGTAAGCCGGACTGAACGGCACGGCGGCAATCGAGGCCAGCGACAGAATGTTGACGATGGCTCCCCGCGACCGGGCGAGCAACGGCAGCAGAGCCTGGGTAACGTCGTACGAGCCGAAGAGGTTTACGGCGAGCTGTTGTTCGAGCACACGACGGTCGCTGAGGTCATCGATAGGCGATACGCCGGCGTTGTTGATGAGGATATCGAGAGCATCGATCTTCTCGACGGCCTCCCGGATCTGCGCAGCGTTGGTCACATCCATGGTCAGGGGCGTCACACGCCGGTCCGGATGAGCCATCGGTTTTCGGGTTGCGGCATAGACGCGCTTTACGCCTCTGCTCAGGGCTTCCTCGACCAGTGCCCGACCGATGCCCCGATTGGCTCCAGTCACCAGGATGGTTGTACCTTCGATCTTCATTGCGTCTCTCCTAATGCTTATCGTTGTGTTCGAGCGTTGGCGCGCCGCAACTCAGGTTGGCTACAGTCGCCGTTGTCGATACGACTGGTTGGTGAGATGGACTTAGCGCCGGGCATCGAAGCCATGGGAGTGACAAGTGTGACGGGATTCCGATGGACTCGCTGATCACGGCCGCGGCGCATGCGCTTGCGACGGGCGATCCGCTCGGCGCCTTGAAGCGGGTTGCGCTGCGCGACGATGCGCCGGCGCTGGCGTTGCGCGGTATCGCGATGGCGCAGCTTGGCGACCTGGTTCGGGCGAAGGTTCTTCTCAAGAGGGCGGCGCGCGCATTCAGCCCAAGGGAGGCCGTGGCCCGCGCGCGGTGTATCCTCGCCGAGGCCGAGATCGCGCTCGTCTCGCGCGACCTTACCTGGCCGGCCAAGGCACTCGACGCCGCACGGGCGACGCTCGAAAAGCATGGCGACCGCGTCAACGCCGCGCATGCGCGCAACCTCGACGTTCGGCGCCTGCTGCTGATCGGCCATCTCGACGAAGCCGAGCGCAGGCTGGACGGCTTCGATCCGTCGCCGCTGCCGCCGGCATCGCGGGCCGCCCACGAGCTGGCTGTCGCCGGCATCGCCATCCGCCGCTTGCGGACCGGTCCTGCGCGCGCCGCGCTCGGGCTGGCGGCGCGGGCGGCGCGCGCGGCGGGCATCCCCGCGCTGATCGCGGAGGTGGAGAGCGCATCGCTGGTGCTGGACACGCCGGCCGCGCGCCTTGTCGCGCGTGGCGGGGAACGGCCCCTCCTGCTCGATGAAGTCGAAGCGCTCCTGGCGTCGGGGGCGCTCGTGGTGGATGCATGCCGCAATGTCGTGCGTGTCGCAGACACCGTCGTCTCGCTGGCGACCCGCCCGGTGCTGTTCGCGCTGGCCCGCGCGCTGGCCGAAGCCTGGCCGGGGGACGTGGCAAGAGCGACGCTCATTGCGCGCGCTTTCCGCGGAAAGGACGCGGACGAATCACATCGCGCACGATTGCGCGTCGAAGTCGGGCGGCTTCGCGCGGAGCTTCGGAGCTTGGCGGATGTGAGCGCGACGAAGCGGGGCTTTGCGCTGGCCCCGCGCCGCGCAGGTGAGGTCGTCGTGCTGGCGCCACCCGTCGAAGAAGAGCATGCCGCCGTGCTCGCCTTCCTCGCGGACGGCGAGTCTTGGTCGAGTTCGGCCCTGGCGATTGCGCTTGGAGCCAGTTCGCGTACCGTGCAGCGAGCGCTCGAGCAGCTCGCCCAGGCCGGCAAGGTGCAGTCGTTCGGCCGCGGACGGGCGCGTCGCTGGATGACCCCGCCGCTGACGGGTTTCCCGACAATCTTGTTACTCCCCGGCCCACTGCCGGGCTACTAGGATGGAATTATGGAACGATCCGCAGCCGAAATCCTTCGAGAATATGGACCCTTTCCGGGTGTCGACCACGTGGACGGCGTTACCTTCGACGGTGAGCATGTCTGGTTTGCCTCAGGCGACAGATTGAACGCCTTCGATCCGGCGAGCGGCAACGTGGTGCGCTCGATCGACGTCGCGGCACACGCCGGAACGGCCTTCGACGGCCAGCACCTCTATCAGATCGCCGAGGATCGCATCCAGAAGATCGATCCGAAGAATGGCCAGGTGCTGGCGACGATCCCGGCGCCCGGCAATGGCGGTGATTCCGGGCTCGCCTGGGCCGAAGGAACACTCTGGGTCGGGCAGCATCGGGGCCGAAAGATTCATCAGGTCGATCCCGAGACAGGGGCAATTCTTCGCACCATCGTTTCCAACCGCGTCGTCACCGGCGTCAGCTGGGTCGACGGCGAGCTGTGGCATGGCACCTGGGAGGGTGAGGAGAGCGATGTCAGACGGATCGATCCTGAAACGGGAAAGGTCCTTGAGAAGCTCGATATGCCGCCGGGAACAGGCGTGTCGGGGCTCGAATCCGATGGCGGCGACCAGTTTTTCTGTGGCGGCGGAAACAGCGGCAAGATCAGAGCTGTTCGCCGGCCCAAACGAGGCTCGGCGACCAGGATTTAAGCTTTCCACCCTCTCGGCCGGCCCTCTTGGCCGCCCTGGGTTAGCCTAGGCTCGCTATCAGTTTTTCGAGCAGGCGAGCCAGCATGATCTGCTCCGGGCGTGCTAACCCGGAAAGTATCTGGTGCTCGTTGGCGACGTGAGCGGTAACCGCCTCGTCAATCAACCCCAGACCCTTTTTAGTCAGCTGCACGACAATGCCGCGGCGATCGTCGGGGTGCGGCCCGCGCTTGATCAGGCCGGATTTCTCGAGCCGATCGAGGCGGTTGGTCATCGCGCCCGACGTCACCATCGTCGCCTCGTAGAGAGCCGTCGGCGTCAGCGCGTATGGCGGCCCGGAACGACGCAGCGTCGCCAGCACATCGAATTCTCCGGATTGCAGCCCGTAACTTGCAAACAGCGGCGCCAGCCGCTCTCGTGCGATCAGCGAGGCGGCCTCGTTCAACCGTCCGAGCACGGCCATCGGCGAGACATCGAGATCCGGCCGTTCCTTTTTCCATTGCCCGATCGCTTTTGCTGCGCGATCCATGTCTCTCACCGTTATGTATCTTGACGTGAAGAATCTTTACCTTATCTTACCTCAGCTTGCGATATTGGCCAAGTGCCGCGAACGGGCGACGGGACGGTGCGATGAAATTTCTCTGGGACTCGGCGCTTGGCCTTCTGGTTGTCACCGGTGGACTGCTCGGCCTGACGCTGCCGTTCGGCAAGATCGCGACGGCGGCCGGCGTGGCCGCCATGGTCTGGGCCTTCGTCATCTCGCTTGGTGCCGGCGGCGTGCTTTTGTGCGCATTGCTGCTCAACGGGAAGCGCATGCGGCTTACGCCGCACAGGCTGCGCTATTTCTTCGTCACCGCGGCCGTCTCATATGCAATCCCCAATCTGCTGATGTTTTCAGCCATTCCGCATCTGGGCGCCGGCTACAGCGGCATCATGTTCACGCTGTCGCCGGTCGTCACGCTGGTGTTCTCGATGCTGCTCGGCGTCAGGCGCCCGACCATGCTGGGCATCGTCGGCATAGTCGTCGGTTTCGTCGGCGCAGTCATGGTGGCGGTGACGCGCGGCGAAGCGGGCCAGCCGGCCGAATTTTTCTGGGTTGCGATGGGCCTGCTCATCCCGGTCAGCCTCGCCGCCGGCAACATTTACCGCACCGTCGACTGGCCCGAAGGCACCGGCCCGATCGAGCTCGCCGTCGGCAGCCATCTGGCAGCAGCCTTGATGCTGGTTGCCGGCATTCTCGTCCTGCTTGGCGGCAATGCATTCGGCTCGCTCGGCGGCGTGCCGCTGATCGCCGCGGCACAGGTGGCATCAGCCTCGGCGATGTTCGCCTTCTTCTTCCGCCTGCAAGCGGTCGGCGGCCCGGTCTATCTCAGCCAGATCGGCTACGTCGCGGCGGCGGTCGGGCTGTTTGCCGGGACGCTCTTCCTCGGCGAGCGCTATCAATTGCTGACCTGGGCCGGTGCCGTCATCATCACCGCCGGCGTGTTCATCACCACCAAGGCGCAAAGCCAGAGGCCATAGGGGCCAGAAGGCGTAAGCTTCAGACGGATGCCTTCTCCGCCAGCACCATGTAGTTGACGTCCATGTCCTTCGAGCGCTGCCAGCGGTCGGCGAGCGGGTTGTAGGTGACGCCGGTGCGGTCGATGACGGTCAGGCCGGCGCCGGCAAGCGCCTTTTCCAGTTCCTCGGGGCGCACCAGCTTGCCGAACTGGTGGGTGCCGCGTGGCAGCCAACGCAGCACATATTCGGCGCCGATGATGGCCAGGCCCAGGGCCTTCAGCGTGCGGTTGATGGTGGCGACGAACATAATGCCGCCAGGCTTGACCATCTCGCCGCATTTGGCCAGGAACAGATCGACATTGGCGACATGCTCGACCACTTCCATGTTGAGGATGACGTCGAATTTTTCGCCGGCATCGGCCAGGTCTTCCGCGGTCGTGGCGCGATAATCCACGCTCACGCCGACTTCCGCCGCATGCAGCTTGGCCACTTCGATGTTGGTGGCGGAGGCATCGGCGCCGACCACTTCGGCGCCAAGCCGCGCCATCGGCTCGCACAAAAGCCCGCCGCCGCAGCCGATGTCAAGGAAGCGGAGGCCTTCGAACGGCCGTGCCGCACGCGGATCGCGGCCGAAGCGGGCCGCCACCTGGTCGCGGATATAGGCAAGCCGGATCGGGTTGAACTTGTGCAACGGGCGGAACTTGCCGTTCGGGTTCCACCATTCGGCGGCAAGGGCGGAAAATCGTTCCACCTCTCCGGCATCGATCGTCGATCGTCGGGGCTCAGGCATGGCGTGGTCTCCTCGGACGCTAGGAAGTCGGGCGCGAGGCTGCGAATGTCAAGGCGCGAAATTCACCGCCGGCGGTGCGATGCGCGCGATGCCTTCCGGCGCCGCCTTTTGCCGGCTGCATTTGTGTCAGCACGTGTCAGTTGATGGTGTGCCGGAAGGAAACGCCTAGGCTTTGGCGGACGAAGCAGAGACATCGGGTTCGGAGGAGTGCGCAATGATGCGAGCGGTTGCTTCCATTCTTTGGCGCCGGCTTGACCAGGAAGGCCACGACGCTTGCCTTCTGTCGGAAGCGAGTTCCGGGTGGAACCTCAGGGGACACGCGCTTTTCGTCCAGGACGGCGAGCCGTGCAGCATCGCCTACGAGGCGGATTGCGACGCCGATTGGCATACACGATCGGCGCGCGCCGACGGCTTTCTCGGCACGCAAGAGCTGCATTACAGGATCGACCGGCTGACCGAGCGCCAATGGACGCTGAACGGCGAGCATCAAGCGGAAGTCGACGGTCTCGTCGATGTCGATCTCGGCTTCACGCCCGCCACAAACCTTTTGGCGCTTCGCCGTTTTGCCCTCGATGTCGGTATGGCGACGCCCGCGCCGGCAGCCTATCTGACATTTCCCGAACTCAGGCTCGTTCGCCTCGAGCAAACCTATCAGCGCGTCGATGCTGCACATTACGCCTATGCCGCCCCGATGTTCGGCTACCACGAGACACTGGAGGTCTCGCCGCTCGGTTTCGTCCTCGACTATCCGCGCCTGTGGCAGGCCATCGTACGGACGGGCTGAACCGCCCGCGTTGGGAGTGCAGCTGGCCGGTGTGGCTTAACGGCAAATTTACGATATTGGCGGTTTCTTAACGTTGGGTCAGTGTTTGGCATTTAGATTGCTGTCCGAGTAGGGGCAGCCCGGTGCGCATAAGAACCCAGATAGTCGCGACATTGTTCAGCGCCGTGGCCTTGATCGGCCTGGTCGGCGGCGTTGCGATCGTCTCGCAGATATCGCTGACCAAATCCGTGGCGCTGGCCGAGGCGACAAGCGTCGCACGGCAGTTGGCCGAAACTATTGCCTTCAGGGCATCGGACGCGCCGCGTTCATTATTCGAGAGACCCGATGCGCTCCGCGAATTCGTGACTTTGCAGCACGGCCGCTCGAAACGCGATCTCGTCATCGTAGACAAGAACAAGGTTATTTTCGCCGACGTTCCAGGAGAAGAGCAAAATATCGGCACGACGTTCGACTACGATCCCGGCAATGAAATCGCCCGGACGATTGACGACGGCGTGCCGCGCAACTTCGTCGAGGCCAGTGCCGACGTGGCCGATCCGATTGACCTGATTGCAGTGCCGATCGAGGATGCACCCGGCAAGATCGCCGGCGCCGTCCTGTTCGAGTATACGCCGCTGCTGCGTGCCGCGCAGCAGCGCACGAACGATATGCTGTGGCTTGTGGGCCTGTGTACCGCTGCAGCCGTGCTGATCGCGGCGGCCTCCGCCTTCCTGTTGTTGCGAGGCTTCAGTAAAGGCCTTGCTGGTCTCAACCGCGGCATCGAATCGCTGGCGCGCGGCGACGCCGGGGCCCGTATCGGCCGCACCTCCGATGACGAGTTCGGACAGTTGGCGCAAGGGTTCGACACCATGGCCTCCGAAATCGAAGCCTCGCGCGCTCAACTTGTCGATCAGAAGGCCTACATCGAAGACATCGTCCAGACCGTTGCCGAAGGCATCGCCGTCATCGACGGCAAGGGTCAGGTCGTGTCCGTCAATCCGGCGGCAGCCGAGATCATCGGGCGGCGCAGCGACAAGGTCGTGGGGCAGGACTGGCAGTCGGCCCTGGATATCCGGGGGCCGTCGGGAGACAAGCCCGCGTCGGGAACATCTCCGGTCGAACTGGCCATGACCACCGGCCGCCGCCACCAGAATGAGGTGAGGCTGGCAAAACCGGATGGGACCTCCTTGCCCGTGGTCGTCAGCTGCAATCCGCTCAACCGCGCCGATGGCGGCATCGTGCTGACGCTCAGCGACATCAGCGACCTGCGCAGTGCCGAGCGGGCGGTGCACGATCGTGCCGAAGAACTGGCGAGGCTCAATCGTGAACTGAAAGAGACATCGGAGGCCACGACCCGCCTGGTCAAGCTCGGCGAACTGCTTCAGGCCTGCGTCACTTTTCACGAGGCATTTTCCGTCGTCGGCTCCGCCATGCCTGATTTCTTCGGCGGATTGAGCGGAACCGTTCATCTGACCAGTGCGTCGCGCAACCTGGTGGAGGAGATGGCGCATTGGGGCACCATCCGGTCGAGCGTCGGCCAGTTCGGACCGGAAGATTGTTGGGCGCTGCGGCGCGGCCAGGAGCACGTCGCCGGTCCAGGCATGCTGACGCCGCGCTGCAACCACATCACCGAAAATGGCGGTCGCGGCTATGTCTGCATGCCTCTAGCAGCGCAGGGAGAGACGCTTGGCATCCTGCATCTGTGCGAGCCGAATGCCGTTGACAAGCCGGAGTGGCTTGCCGAACGGCAGCAGATACTGCGTGGCGTCGTCGATACGCTGGCGTTGGCGCTTGCCAATCTGCGTCTTCGCGAGACGTTGCGGCAGCAGTCGATCCGGGATCCCAACACCGGGCTCTACAATCGCCGCTACCTTGAGGAGACCAGCAGCCGCGAGCTCAGGCGCCTGGAACGTGCCGAGCAGCCGCTGACGTTGATCATGCTCGACGTCGATCATTTCAAGCAGTTCAACGATACGTTCGGTCACGAAGCGGGGGATCTCGTCCTCAAGCAGGTGGCCGCCACGCTGGTCGACCATGTCAGGGAAAGCGACGTGGTTTCGCGCTACGGCGGCGAGGAATTTGCCTTGATGATGCCTGGAACGTCACTGGCCGATGGCGCTGATCGCGCCGAAGCTCTGCGAAAGGCGATCAAGCAGCTGCATGTCACGCACCGCGGCCGCACGCTCGGCACCATCACCGCGTCGTTCGGGGTCGCCGCCTTCCCGGAGCTCGGCGCCTCATGGGCGGAGATCGTCAATGCCGCGGATCGCGCTTTGTATCAGGCAAAGGCTGAGGGCCGTGACCGCGTCATCGCCGGAGCGGGTCTCGCCCGTGTCGAGCAGCAAAAGCCAAAACTCACCAAGAGCGTGGCTTGAAATCTGGTTGATGGACGGGGCAAGGCGACGGAATCCTCACCGCCTTGCGAAACCGCGATCATTTGGCTAAGGAGGCCGCGCATTGAGCGCCCGGCCACAGCTTGGCGCATTTTTCCGCTTTTCGGCCTTCGGTCCGGCATCCAGTCAAAGGCATTTCGCTTCTATGGCGCGCATCGTGATGAAATTCGGCGGAACCTCCGTCGCCGACATCGCCCGCATCCGCAATGTGGCGCGTCATGTCAAACGCGAGGTCGACGCCGGCCATGAGGTCGCCGTCGTGGTCTCGGCGATGTCCGGCAAGACCAACGAGCTCGTGCAATGGACGCGCGAGGCCTCGCCGATGCACGATGCGCGTGAATATGACGCCGTGGTCGCGTCCGGCGAGCAGGTCACTGCCGGCTTGCTGGCGATCGCGCTGCAGAATATTGGCGTGCATGCCCGCTCCTGGCAAGGCTGGCAGATTCCGATCAAGACCGACAACGCGCATGGCGCGGCGCGCATTCTCGATATCGACGGCGGATTCCTGATCAAGCGCTTCGGCGAAGGCCAGGTGGCGGTGGTCGCCGGTTTCCAAGGCATCGGGCCGGACAACCGGATCGCAACGCTCGGCCGCGGCGGTTCCGATACCAGCGCTGTCGCCATCGCGGCAGCGGTCAAGGCCGACCGCTGCGATATCTACACCGATGTCGACGGGGTCTACACGACCGATCCGCGCATCGAGCCGAAGGCGCGGCGGCTGGCCAAGATTTCCTTCGAGGAAATGCTCGAAATGGCCTCGCTCGGCGCCAAGGTCCTGCAGGTGCGCTCGGTCGAGCTTGCCATGGTGCACAGGGTGCGTACGTTTGTGCGGTCGTCCTTCGACGATCCCGATGCACCCGGAATGGGGGATTTGCTCAATCCGCCGGGAACGCTTATTTGCGACGAGGAAGAGATCGTGGAACAGCAGGTCGTCACCGGAATTGCCTATGCCAAGGACGAGGCGCAGATTTCGTTGCGCCGCGTCGGCGATCGGCCGGGCGTCGCCGCCGGCATTTTCGGGCCGCTGGCCGAGGCCAACATCAATGTCGACATGATCGTCCAGAATATCTCCGAGGACGGCAAGTTCACTGACATGACCTTCACCGTGCCATCCGGCGACGTCGACAAGGCGCTCGCCGTGCTCGAGCGGCTGAAGGCGACGATCGGCTACGACGTGGTGCAGTCGGAAGCCGGCATGTCGAAGGTCTCGGTCATCGGCATCGGCATGCGCAGCCATGCCGGCGTCGCCGCTACCGCCTTCAAGGCGCTGGCCGACCGCGCGATCAACATCCGCGCCATCACGACGTCCGAAATCAAGATTTCGATCCTGATCGACGGTCCCTATACGGAACTAGCAGTTCGCACTTTGCATTCCGTCTACGGTCTGGATAAGCAGTAGCAGACTGCATCGGCCCGAAAATCGGAATCGATTTTCGGAAGGCAGGATGCGGCGGATCGAAAATCTTGGAGCGGTCTTTATGCGTCCAATTGGACGATGGCGCTCTAATTGAGTTGTTGCGTTTGTGCCGCTGTGCAGGGCAACCTGCACCGGTTGAAACGCTATTGGAGAAGAAGCCGCGATGCGTGATTCGGCCAGTGGCCCGCGCGTTTTGCTGAAACGGCTCCGCGAGCTCATGCAAGAGCCGCTGGAGCCGCAGGAGCGGCTTGACCGAATCGTGCGCGACATCGCCTCCAACATGGTTGCCGAGGTCTGCTCGCTCTATGTGCTGCGCGCCGATTCGGTGCTCGAACTCTACGCCACCGAAGGCCTGAACCCGAACGCCGTCCACCTGGCGCAGCTCAGGCTGGGCCAAGGCCTGGTCGGCACGATCGCGGCCTCGGCGCGGCCGCTCAACCTCTCCAATGCACAGGAGCATCCTGCCTTCGCCTACCTGCCGGAGACAGGGGAAGAAATCTATAATTCCTTCCTCGGCGTGCCGGTGCTGCGGGCAGGGCGGACACTCGGCGTCCTGGTCGTGCAGAACAAGACCATGCGCCATTATCGCGACGACGAGGTCGAGGCGCTGGAAACAACGGCGATGGTGATCGCCGAGATGATCGCCACCGGCGACCTGGAGCGGCTGACAAGGCCCGGCCTCGAGCTCGATCTGCGCCGCCCGGTAAGCTTTACCGGCCTGTCCTTCAACGAAGGCGTCGGTCTCGGCCATGTGGTGCTGCACGAGCCACGCATCGTCGTCACCAATCTTTTCAACGAGGACAGCGAGGAAGAGGTCAGGCGGCTCGACGCCTCTCTCGGCTCGCTCAGGCTCTCCATCGACGACATGCTGGAGCGCCGCGACGTCGCCTTCGAGGGCGAGCATCGCCAGGTGCTCGAAGCCTATCGCATGTTCGCCAACGATCGCGGCTGGGTGCGCCGGCTCGAGGAGGCGATCCGCAACGGCCTGACGGCCGAAGCGGCGGTCGAAAAGGTGCAGAGCGACATGCGTGCCCGCATGCTGCACATGACCGATCCGTATCTGCGCGAACGGATGAGCGATTTCGACGATCTCGCCAATCGGCTGCTGCGGCAGCTGATGGGGCGCGGACCGGAGGACGTCGCGGCCTCGCTGCCCAAGGACGCCATCATCGTCGCCCGCTCGATGGGTGCTGCGGAGCTGCTCGATTATCCCAGGGACAAGCTGCGCGGGCTGGTGCTGGAGGACGGCGCGGCGACCAGCCATGTCGTCATCGTGGCGCGGGCCATGGGCATACCTGTCGCCGGCCAGATGAAGGGCGCCGTTTCCATGGCGGAAAACGGCGATGCCATCATCGTCGACGGCGAGGAAGGCGCTATCCATCTGCGCCCGCAGCCCGACCTCGAGGCGGCCTATGCCGAGAAAGTGCGCTTCAGGGCGCGGCGGCAGGAGGTCTACCGCGAACTGCGCAAGAAGCCGTCGGTGACCAAGGACGGTGTCCAGGTCGATCTTCTGATGAATGCCGGGCTGGCGGTCGATCTGCCGCAACTGGCCGAAGCGGGTGCGGCCGGCATCGGCCTGTTCCGCACCGAGCTGCAATTCATGGTCGCATCGACCTTTCCGCGCGCCGAAGCCCAGGAGCGGCTCTATCGTGACGTGCTCGAGGCGGCGCGCGACAAGCCGGTGACGTTCCGCACCATCGATATTGGCGGCGACAAGGTGCTGCCCTATTTCAAGGGCTCGATCCAGGAGGAAAATCCGGCGCTCGGCTGGCGCGCTATCCGCCTGACGCTCGACCGGCCTGGATTGCTGCGCACCCAGATCCGCGCGCTGCTCAAGGCGTGCGGCGGGCGCGAACTGAAGCTGATGCTGCCAATGGTGACGGAACTCGGCGAGATCGCGCAGGCGCGCGAGATCATCGATCGCGAGGTGCGGCATTTGTCGCGCTTTGCCCATCATTTGCCGACCAGCCTGAAGCTTGGGGCGATGCTGGAGGTGCCGTCGCTGCTGTTCCAGCTCGACGAGTTGATGAAGGCGGTCGATTTCGTCTCGGTCGGCTCGAACGACCTGTTCCAGTTCGTCATGGCGGTGGACCGTGGCAATACCCAATTGTCCGACCGCTTCGACCCGCTGTCGACGCCGTTCCTGCGTGTTTTGAAGCAAATTGCCGACGCCGGGGCGCGCAACCAGACGCCGGTGACCTTGTGCGGCGAACTGGCCGGCAAGCCGATCTCGGCGATGGCGCTGATCGGCCTTGGCTATCGCTCGATCTCGATGTCGCCGGCATCGATCGGCCCGGTCAAGGCGATGCTGACGGAACTGCCGCTCAGCGAACTGGAAGCGTTCTTCGACGATAATCTGATGGCGCCGGCGCATGGCCTGCCGATGCGGGCGCTGCTGCAAGCCTTTGCCGACGACCGCTCTATACCGCTATAGACTTCGCCATGATCAACCTGCCCCGCGACCGTATGGATCAAGTCGTCAAGCGTTTCGACATGCTCGAAGCGCAGATGTCGGCCGGGCCAGCGCCGGACGCCTATGTCAGGATGGCCTCCGAATATGCCGACATCCAGGAGATGGTGGCAAAGATCAGGGCGCTGCGCGCCGCCGAGCACGAACAGGGCGATCTGGAGGCGATGCTCGCCGACAAGAGCACCGACGCCGAGATGCGGGCCTTGGCCGAGGCCGACCTGCCAGGGGTCAAGCATCACATCGAGGCGCTGCAGAAGGACATCCAAATCCTGCTGTTGCCCAAGGATGCCGCCGACGACAAGAACGCCATCCTCGAGATCCGCGCCGGCACCGGCGGCGACGAGGCGGCGCTTTTCGCCGGCGACCTGTTTCGCATGTACGAGCGCTATGCCGCGGCGCATGGCTGGCGTTTCGAGACGGTGTCGGCCAGCGAGGGTGAGGTCGGCGGCTACAAGGAAATCATCGCCACCGTTTCGGGCAAGGGCGTCTTTGCCCATCTGAAGTTCGAATCCGGCGTGCACAGGGTGCAGCGCGTGCCGACGACCGAGGCGGGCGGACGCATTCATACCTCGGCGGCGACGGTCGCGGTGCTGCCGGAAGCCGAAGAAGTCGACATCGACATCAGGGCCGAAGACATCCGCATCGACACGATGCGCGCCTCGGGTTCCGGCGGCCAGCACGTCAACACCACCGATTCGGCCGTGCGCATCACTCATCTGCCGACCGGCATCATGGTGGTACAGGCGGAAAAGTCGCAGCACCAGAACCGGGCGAAGGCCATGCAGATCCTGCGCGCCAGACTCTACGACCTCGAGCGCAGCAAGGCGGACGAGGAACGTTCCGAATCGCGCAAATCGCAGGTCGGCTCGGGCGACCGCTCGGAACGCATCCGCACCTATAATTTTCCGCAGGGTCGCGTCACCGATCATCGTATCAACCTGACGCTCTATAAGCTCGACCGGGTGATGATGGGCGAACTCGACGAGATCATCGACGCGCTGATCGCCGATCACCAGTCGAAGCTGCTCGCCGATATCGGCATCGATGGCTGACAGCCTGCCCGCCACGCTGGCGCCGCTGCTGCGGGAAGCGCGAAACCGGCTCACCGCAGCCGGGATCGCGGATCCGGCGCTCGATGCCAGGCTGATCGTCGAGCATTTTTCCGGCACCAGTCGCACGCAGGCCATCGCCGATCCCGGGCGCGCTGTCGATACGGACGTGACGGCGGTAATCGAAGCCGCCTTGCGGCGGCGCATCGCCGGCGAGCCGGTACACCGAATCCTTGGCTACCGCGAATTCTACGGCTTGCGCCTTTCGCTTTCGCCGCAAACGCTGGAGCCGCGGCCGGATACCGAAACGCTGGTCGAGGCTATACTGCCCTTCGTCAAGGCAGTGGCGGCACGCGAGGGCTGCTGCCGCATCCTCGATCTAGGGACCGGTACCGGTGCCATCGCGCTGGCGCTGCTCAGCGCCGTTCCGGCCGCGACCGCCACCGGCGTTGACATTTCGCAGGAGGCGCTGGCCACAGCCATGCGTAATGCCGGGGAATTGGGGCTCGCCGGCCGGTTCACGCCGCTCAAATCCGACTGGTTTGAAAAAGTTTCTGGCCGGTACCATGTAATTGTCGCAAACCCTCCCTATATACCCTCAGACGACATTGGAAATCTGCAGGACGAGGTCCGCGGTTTCGATCCACGCCAGGCCCTCGATGGCGGTGTGGACGGTCTGAGCCCCTACAGGAAGATCGCCGCGGGAGCGGCAGCGTATTTGGAAGTCCAAGGCAGGATTGCGGTCGAGATCGGCCATACGCAGCACCAACAGGTTACGGAGATATTCTCCGCGGCCGGGTACCGTTCGGTCGGGGTGTTTCGTGATCTCGGCGGAAACGACAGAGTTCTTGTGTTCGAACGGTGAAAGCCGTGATGCAGTGCGAAAAAAGCGCTTGGCAATACCGGGGAATGCGGCTAGGGTCGCCTTAACCGGATGAGACGAAGCAGGCAGTGCTCTTAGCGATTCGGTTTTCCTTGGAAATAGCTGCCTTCTTGCGCAAACGACGCCCAAGCTTCGTGCGGGAATCGTCCGGCAAGTGAAGTAACCGGAACAGGATGGCACGTGGCGCCAACGCAATTGATGCGGGCGAACGCCGGTGAAGGAACGAAACGGCTGGCCGCATGAGCGCCTCCGTTCGTGAAGAGTTTTTCGAAAATTTCAAAGTGAAGAGAGTCTAATGAGGCCACAACAGCAAAACAGGCGCATGCGCGGTCGCAACAACAATGGCGGCGGCGGCAACAACAATAACAACAACAACCGTAAGGGGCCTAATCCCCTGACGCGCAACTACGAGAGCAACGGCCCGGACGTGAAGATCCGCGGATCGGCTCAGCAGATTGCCGAGAAGTACGCAACCCTTGCCCGTGACGCGCAAAGCTCCGGCGACCGGGTGATGGCGGAAAACTATCTCCAGCATGCAGAGCACTATAACCGCATCATCGCAGCCGCTCAGGCGCAGATGCCGATCCAGAACGCGCAGCAGAATCGCGATGATTTCGACGATGACGGCGACGAGGATCGCGACGAGTTCGACAATGCCGGCAACAACAATGCCAACGAGACGTCGGGTTCGGCGGCCAATCACGGTGCCGGCCCGCAGCCGGTCATCGATGGCACGCCGGCCGAGCTGGCTCTGAACCAGGAAAACAGCCGCGACAATCGGGGCGGCCGCGACAACCGTGACGGCCGCGACAACAATGGCGGACGCCACCGCGACCGTCGCCCCAATGGCGGTTACGGCCAGAACGGCCAGCGCAGCGAGTATGGCGCGCGCGGCGAGCAGGGTGGCCAGCGCGCCGAACAGCCACGGCGCGACGAGACGCCGGCGCAGGCGGAGCCCGTGCCGGCCGCTGAGCCGGTCTTTGTGAGCGAGCCCGCACCGCAATTCGACAACCTTTCGCCGGCGGGTCTCGCCGCCCAGGCCGAGCTCAACGAAGCCGCGGCCGAAAACAGCCCGGCCCGCCGCCCCAGGCGTCCGCGCCGTCCGCGCCTCGATGTCGAACAGGCAAATGGCGGCAACGACAACGCCGGCCCTGACAGTGCCGAGACTGGCAGTGCCGAGACAAGCAGTGCCGAGACAAGCAATGCCGAGACTGGCAATACCGACGCTGGCAATGTCGATGCAGCGCCGGCTGAAGGCCCCGGCGGTCAAGCTGTGATCGCAGACGTCGAGAATTGATCGAAGAAACGTTCAGGCGATCTTAGCGCATCCTTTACCCCAGGCGGCGGAGAGAAATCTCCGCCGTTTTTGCTTTGCGCGCTCGGAATATTATGCGTTCGCCAGTGTCGAGGCGTCTTGAGGGTCCGTGGTTTGCGTCCCATATCTTGCGTGAACAGGATCCGGCTCGAACGGGCGGGTCCGTCACCGCAATCTGATCCGGTGCCGCGAAGCGGGCCGGTGAGGGAAGGAGACAGGCATGAATCTTGAAAAATATTCCGAGCGCGTGCGCGGCTTTATCCAGTCCGCGCAAACCATGGCGCTTTCCCGCAATCACCAGCAATTCACCCCCGAGCATATCCTCAAGGTCCTTGTCGATGACGACGAGGGCCTGGCTGCGTCGCTGATCGAGCGCGCCGGCGGCAATGTCCGTGACGTCAAGCTCGGCGTCGAAACGGCACTGGAGGCAATGCCCAAGGTCGAGGGCGGCAATGGCCAGCTCTATCTTGCGCAGCCGCTGGCAAAGGTGTTTTCGACCGCCGAGGAACTGGCCAAGAAGGCCAGTGACAGCTTCGTTACCGTCGAACGGCTATTGCAGGCGCTGGCCATGGAAAAATCGGCCAAGACCGCCGACATCCTGTCCAAGGCGGGTGTCACGCCGCAGGCGCTGAACCAGGTCATCAACGACGTACGCAAAGGTCGCACTGCCGATTCGGCGAGCGCCGAGCAGGGCTACGACGCGCTGAAGAAATACGCGCGCGACCTGACGGCGGACGCCCGCGCGGGCAAGCTCGATCCGGTCATTGGCCGCGACGACGAAATCCGCCGCACCATCCAGGTGCTGTCGCGCCGCACCAAGAACAACCCAGTGCTGATCGGCGAACCCGGCGTCGGCAAGACGGCGATCGCCGAAGGGCTGGCGCTGCGCATCGTCAATGGCGATGTGCCGGAATCGCTCAAGGACAAGCAGCTGATGGCGCTCGACATGGGGTCGCTGATCGCCGGCGCCAAATACCGCGGCGAGTTCGAGGAGCGGCTGAAGGCGGTGCTTTCCGAAGTCACGTCTGCCGCCGGCGGCATCATTCTGTTCATCGACGAGATGCACACGCTTGTCGGTGCCGGCAAGGCGGATGGCGCCATGGACGCGTCGAATCTGCTGAAGCCGGCGCTCGCCCGCGGCGAACTGCATTGTGTCGGCGCAACCACGCTCGACGAATACCGCAAGCATGTCGAGAAGGATGCGGCCCTTGCCCGCCGCTTCCAGCCGGTCTTCGTCAATGAGCCGACGGTCGAAGACACTGTCTCGATCCTGCGCGGCCTGAAAGAGAAATACGAGCAGCACCACAAGGTGCGCATCTCGGATTCGGCACTGGTCGCGGCCGCAACCCTGTCCAACCGCTACATCGCTGACCGCTTCCTGCCGGACAAGGCGATCGACCTGGTCGACGAGGCCGCGTCGCGGCTCCGCATGCAGGTCGATTCGAAGCCCGAGGCGCTGGACGAGATCGACCGCCGCATCATGCAGCTCAAGATCGAGCGCGAGGCGCTGAAGGTCGAGAAGGACGATGCCTCGAAGGACCGGCTCGCGCGGCTCGAGAAGGAACTCTCGAACCTCGAGGAGGAATCGACCGAGCTGACCTCGAAATGGCACGCCGAGAAGCAGAAGCTCGGGCTTGCCGCCGACCTCAAGAAACAGCTCGACGAGGCGCGCAACGAACTTGCCATCGCCCAGCGCCAAGGTGAATTCCAGCGCGCCGGCGAACTTGCTTACGGCAAGATCCCGGAACTCGAAAAGCAGCTGAAGCAGGCCGAAGCCAGGGATGGCAAGGCCGGCATGGTCGAAGAAGTGGTCGGCCCCGATCACGTCGCCCATATCGTCTCGCGCTGGACGGGGATCCCGGTCGACAAGATGCTGGAAGGCGAGCGCGACAAGCTGTTGCGCATGGAAGACGAGGTCGGCAAGCGCGTCGTCGGCCAGGGCGAGGCGGTGCAGGCGGTGTCGAAAGCGGTGCGCCGGGCCCGCGCCGGTCTGCAGGACCCGAACCGGCCGCTCGGCTCGTTCATGTTCCTCGGGCCGACGGGCGTCGGCAAGACCGAACTGACGAAGGCGCTGGCCAGCTTCCTGTTCGACGACGAGAGCGCGATGGTGCGTATCGACATGTCGGAGTTCATGGAGAAGCACTCGGTCGCCCGGCTGATCGGCGCGCCTCCCGGCTATGTCGGCTATGAGGAAGGCGGCGCGCTGACCGAAGCGGTGCGGCGCCGGCCCTATCAGGTCGTGCTGTTCGACGAGATCGAGAAGGCGCATCCTGATGTCTTCAACGTGCTGCTGCAGGTGCTCGACGACGGCCGGCTGACCGATGGGCAGGGCCGCACGGTCGACTTCCGCAACACGCTGATCATCATGACGTCCAATCTCGGCGGCGAATATCTGGTCAATCTCGGCGAGGACCAGGATGTCGACGTCGTGCGCGACGAGGTGATGAATGTCGTCAGGGCTTCGTTCCGGCCGGAATTCCTCAACCGCATCGACGAGGTGATCCTGTTCCACCGGCTGCGCCGCCAGGATATGGGCCAGATCGTCCAAATCCAGCTCAAGCGGCTGGAAAACCTGCTTGTTGACCGCAAGATATCGCTTTCGCTCGATCAGGAGGCGATCGACTGGCTGGCGGCCAAGGGTTACGACCCGGCCTATGGCGCGCGGCCGCTGAAGCGGGTGATGCAGAAGGAATTGCAGGACCCCCTGGCGGAAAAGATCCTGCTCGGCGAGATCCTCGACGGCTCAACCGTCAAGGTCACCGCTGGCTCCGACCGCTTGAACTTCCGCTCGAAGCCCGCGGTCGTGGCAACCGAGGCGGCCGCCTGAGCTCAAGCCAAGGACCTGTTCCATCCCGATCGAATCGGGATGGAATTCCTATCTTCAATCTCGACCATGATCCTTTCCGAAAAACCGGCATACCCTTTTGTTACGCCGGCCTTCGGTTCATGGTCTAACACCTGGTGGGGCGCAGATGACGTTGGACGACTACAACAGTTTCTGCGCCTCGCTGCCTTCGACGACCCATGTCGTGCAGTGGGGCGGCGCGCATGTCTGGAAAGTCGGCGGCAAAGTCTTCGCAATCGGCGGCTGGAGTGAAGGCAAGGAGCCGTTCGTCACCTTCAAATGCTCCGATATCGCCTATGATGTGCTGAGGGAACAGCCGGGCCTTCGGCCGGCGCCGTATCTCGCCTCGCGCGGCATGAAATGGATCCAGCGCCGGACAAGCGAATGCATGGATGATGAGGCGCTGAAGGATTATTTGCGCGAAAGCCACCGTCTTGTCGCGCTGAAGCTGACAAAGCAGGCGCGCAAGGAATTGGGACTCGCTGCCGGTTAATCGGTCAGAAATCCGCCATCTTCATGCCCGGTTCATATTGGAACCTTATCGTTGGCAACTGATTTGCTGGCGAAGGGGTTCGCCTACCACATCGGCCCGAAATCGAGTTTTGATTTTCGCAAAGCACGATGCGGAGATTTAAAGCGTTAGAGCGTCCTTTGCGCGTCGAAAAAGACGTGCGGCGCTTTGAAGAGACAATGCCGGCGGCGGCAATTACGGACCGGAGAATTTGGCCATCATGTTGCGCACCATCTTCACCCTTTCAGCGCTTGCTGCCGGGCTGCTGGCGTCGAATGCGATGGCCTCGCCAATAGTGGATACCGCGCCACGGGTGGTTCGTGCCGCCAATGGCGGCGGCGTTCTGATTGCCCAGAACGGCAATCTCGACATCTATTACGACGCCAGGGGAAACCGCGTCATCGTCGATGCGGAGACCGGCAAGGTTATCGCCATCCAGCCGCCGCAGACCAGGCTCGACCGCCGTGCCTTGCGCCGCGAGCGCTTGCGCAATCTCGGACCGGTCGAGGACGACCGCTATTATCTCGACGACCCGCAGGACATGGCGCGCTACCGCCGCAGGCAGTTGGAAGACGAGGGCAGGATCATCGTGCCGCCGGCCGACGACTACGATCTTAATGGCGACAATTCGGTGGAAGCCTTCCCCGAAGCGCCACGGGATGACGGCTACGGCAATGGTTATCCGGAGGCAAAGCCGCGCACCATCGAGCGCCAGCCGCTCAACGAGGCCTCGATCGAGCCGGTCGAGCCGACGGGGCCGAAGGCGGCCTTACCGCCAGATACAGCCCGGCCGCCAAGCACTGGCGGCAAGACGGCGGTCGACCCGTCGCTTGCGCTCGGCGCCCGCGAGGACGTGGCGGCACTGCAGGTGCTGCTCGACCGTGCCGGTGCATCGCCCGGCGTCATCGACGGACGCTTCGGCTCGAATGTCGACAAGGCGCTCGCCGCCTATAATGAGATCACCGGCAGCAATCTGAAATCGACCGACGCAATCGGCATCCAGGCGGCCCTGGCGCAATCCGGCGGCGATGCCTTCGCCTCCTATACGATCACGCCCGAGGATGCGGCCGGTCCCTATGTCGCCTCGATACCGGAGGACTACAGCCAAAAGGCCCAGCTCGATCGGATGGGCTACACGTCGGTACCCGAAGCGTTGGCCGAGCGCTTCCATATGGATGAAACCTATCTGAACAAGCTCAATCCGGACGCCAATTTCAATCGTCCGGGCACCATCATCAAGGTCGCCAATTTCGGCAGGCTGGTGGCGACGCCGGTGGCGCGCATCATCGCCGATAAGTCCAATAAGCAGGTCCGCGCCTATGATGCGGCGGGCAAGCTGGTCGCAGCCTATCCGGCGACTATCGGCTCGTCCGACACGCCGTCGCCGTCCGGCACGCATGCGGTGTCGCGTGTCGCATTGGACCCGAACTACACCTACAACCCGAACATCAATTTCAAGCAGGGCGAAAACGACAGGATCCTGACCATCCCGCCGGGGCCGAACGGCCCGGTCGGCTCGGTCTGGATTGCGCTGGACAAGCCGACCTACGGCATTCACGGCACGCCGGATCCGTCCAAGATCGGCAAGACCGAAAGCCATGGCTGCGTGCGGCTGACCAATTGGGACGCGCGCGAGCTTGCCAAGATCGTGACGCCCGGCGTTACGGTGGAGTTCGTCGAGTAGGGCATGTTGATATTCAGGTGATGCCGGCCTGCAAACGGCGGCTTCCGGTGCTCACGTACTCAAAAGTACGCTCCGCTCCGGTTCTCGGAAGCCACCATTTTCGGCTCGGCCTGACCTGAATCTCAACACACCTAAAGCGGACAGGCGTCGCTCCATTCACCCGATGACCTTGCGCAGCAGTGGCGCGCGCGGCGCTGCGGCATAGATCAGCTGCACCACCAGGATGAAGCCGACGCTGAGCAACGGGCTGATCAGGCAGAGAGCAGCGCCGACGGCCCACAGGATCTGTGCCTTGACGATGCGCAGATAGACCGTTCGGGTGGTCTCCGCGTCGACACCTTCGGCCAGAAATCCGTTTTTGTCCGCGTAGCGCCAACTGGCGAGCAGCGTCAGTCCGAGCATCAAAAGATTGAACCAGTAGACGAGTACCGCAGTCCTGAATTCGAGGAAGTCGGCGAGAAGGTCGGTCGAGAACGGCAGCAAGGCGATGAAGCCGAGGAAGCAGAGGTTCAGCGTGGCAAGCCGCCGGTCGGATTTTGCAATCAGCCCGTGTTGCGCCTGCTGGCCGAACCAGAAGATGGTCAGCGTCAGGAAGCTGAGCGCATAGGTCAGGAAGCGCGGCGCCAGTGCTGTGATCGCTGTGATCAACTCGCGTTCGGAATGCACCGTTTCATGCGCCGGCACCCTGATCTCGAGAACGATCAGGGTGAGCGCGATGGCGAACACGCCGTCGGTGATGCCGACAACGCGCCCGCGTCCTTCCGCCGAGGGTTCGAGCGGCCGTTTCATGCGGTATTTCCCCCTTGTCTGTAGCGCTGCGAGAAGCTTAGCACGGCACTTGCCGTTTGCACCCTGAGCGGCGTGATCCTGCCTGTGTGGCCAGGTTGGACCTGGTTTCAACGAGAACAGTCTGCTGGCCGGTTGTCGCCGGCGCGCCGGCGATCTAGGTAAGGCGGCATGCACACGCCAACCAAAGTCGGTACCGGCGCCGTTCCCCTGACCGGCTCACTTCCCGCCGATACGTTCTGTCCGCAGGCGCAGCGGCGGTTCGTGCTGATCGCCGCGATCCTGGCTTCTGCGCTCGGCTTCATCGACGGGTCGGTCCTGGCCATTGCGACGCCGGCGATCCGCGTCGACCTCGGCGCCAGCCTCGCCGAGGCACAATGGATTTCCAATGCCTACGCATTGACACTCTCAGCCCTCATTCTCGTCGGCGGCGCCGCCGGCGATCGCTTCGGCCTGCGCCACTCCTTCGTCGCCGGCATCGTCCTGTTCATTGCCGCCTCGCTTGCCTGCGCGCTGGCGCCTAACCCGGCGGTGCTTATTGCGTTTCGGGCTATCCAGGGTGTCGGAGCGGCCATCATGGTGCCGGGCAGCCTGGCCATTATCGCCAAAGCCTATCCGAAAAAGGAACGCGGCCGGGCGATCGGCATCTGGGCCGCAGCATCAGCACTGACGACGGCGCTCGGCCCGGTGCTGGGCGGCTTCGTGCTGTCGGCGTTCGGCGACGGCATCTGGCGGGCGATCTTCGCCATCAATCTGCCGCTCGGCCTTATCTCGGTCTATCTTCTGCTGGCCAAGGTCCCTGCCGACGCGCCGGTGGAAAAGCGCAGCCTCGATCTCGGCGGCGCTGCACTCGCCATATTGGCGTTCGGAGCTCTCGCTTATGGTCTGACCTCGATCAGTGGCGACGGGGAGGGGCTGATGTCCGGCCCGAGTATTGCCGCCGGTGCGGTTTTGCTCGTCGTGTTCATCGTCTTCGAGCGCCGGCGGCGCGAGCCGATGATCGATCTGTCGTTGTTTCGGATCGGCGCGTTCGCGGGCGCCAATGTGGCGACCTTCTTCCTTTATTTCGCGCTGTCGGCCAATCTTTTCTATCTGCCGATGCTCATGATTGCCGGATGGGGGCTGAGCGCGGCCGAGGTCGGTTTCATCTTCCTGCCGCTTTCGGCATTGATCGCAGTGTTGTCCGGACCGGTCGGCCAGTGGTCCGACCGCATCGGGCCTCGCTTTCCGATCGCCAGCGGCAGTCTGGTTGTGGCTCTTGCCTTTGCCGGACTTGCCTTGCTGGCCTATTGGGGCATCCACAATTTCTGGATCGGGGTATTCCGGCTGATGGCATTGTGGGGGCCGGGCAGGGCGCTTGTGGTATCGCGGCTTTCCCCCGCCGTCATCCGGGCGGGCGAGGACAAGGATACGGGTGCGGCCTCGGGCATCAACAACGCCGTCTCGCGCATCGGCGGCCTGATTGCCGTGGCGGCGATGGGATCGCTGGCGGCCTGGGTCTATGCTGGCGTGCTCGGCACCGCTGCCGGCTCCGGCATTCCGGGCTTCGGCGAACCGCCGCCAGCCGGCCTGGCGCCCGGCCTCGATGCGGCACGACTTGCCGCCAGCGACGCGGCATTCGCCGCCGTTGCCGCGGTGACCGCGCTGCTTTGCCTGTTTTCGGCAATCACCGCGTGGACGACGGTTTCCGGCGAGCGGCTGCCATGGGCGCGCGACACGGCGAATCAGCAGGGCTGACGACGAAAAACGTCGGCTCAGCCTTCGATCTTGGCGCTCGCGACCTTCAACTGATTGCTGTCTTCCTGCTTGAGCAGGTCGTCGATGCGTTCGCGCTCGCGCCTGAAGGCGACAAGGTCGTCGCCCTTGAGCGTCTTGCCGACCGGTAGGCGGACGCGCATCGAATCGACCTTTGTGCCGTTGACGATCAGTTCGTAATGAAGATGCGGACCGGTGGAGAGGCCGGTTGAGCCGAGATAGCCGATAACCTGACCCTGGCGAACGCGAACACCCGGCTCGATGCCTTTGGCAAAGGCGCTCTGGTGATTGTAGGACGTCTCGTAGCCATTGGCGTGACGCAAGATGATCTGCTTGCCATAGCCACCGGCCCAGCCGGCTTTTTCGACGACGCCATTGCCCGCGGCAATAATCGGCGATCCCACGGGAGCTGCCCAGTCGGTGCCGGTATGCATTTTCACATACCCCAAAATGGGGTGGCGCCTGGCACCGAACCCTGACGTAAATCGGCCATTGGGCAACGGATTGCGCAGCAAAAACTGCTCGGCGCTGCTACCATTTTCGTCGAAGTAGTCGGTGCTGCCGTCCTGCATCTGGAAACGGTAGAAATTTCGCGTCGTGCCGCCGAAAGTCGCGGAGACGTAAAGCAGCTCGGATTCGTCAGACGCCTGGTCGTCGCCATCGGGCTGCGAGAACAGCACCTCGATGCGGTCCGTGGGATTGAGGCGCGACTGAAAGTCGACACTGGATGCCAGCAACTTGATCAGTCGTTGCGTCATCGCCTTGGACATGCCGTAGGAATAGGCGGTGCGGTAGATGCCGTCATAGACGTTCGGCAGATTGCCGCGCACTACGGGCGCAGGCGAATCGTCGAACGCCGTCAGCAATTCGGGATTTGGCTCCGGCTCCTGCGCCGGCACGTACTGGTCGTGGTCGTCGAGTGCGATGGTGACGATGTGCTGGGTCCTGTCGTACACGCTGGTGCGAACGATCTTGGCGGCGTCGCCATTGACCTCAAGCCCAACGCGCAGCACGGTTCCTGCCTTGAGGGCCGTCGCATTCAGCAATTTGGCGATCGCCTCGGCCATTCCGGTGGCATCCTCGCCGCTATAGCCCGAATCAGCGAAGGCCTCGGCAATGTCGAGATCCTTGGTGAAGGGGATGATTTCCTCGGCGAAAGCCGGCGCCTGGTCGTCGATGGCGGCACGCGGCGACACCGAGACGTTTTCCGGGACGATCTTGACGTCATAGGAGCCGGCCATGCTTTCGGCGAAGCCGTCACCGAATCGCTGTGGGTCGACATAATGCAGCGAAGCGACCTGGACAGCGCCGTCGCTCAGATCGGTGCCGGCCTCGCGCACGACCTTTTCCACCTCGTCGGCAGAAAGGTCGCTCTTTTCGTCGAAGGCCGCCGTCTCGATCGGGAAATCGACGGTCTTCAAGCTCATCTCGCTTTCGACCTTGGCGCCATAGATCTGACTGGCGGCGGCGGCTGCCGGCTGGCCGGCATTGTCGTCGCCATTGCCAAACACCTGCATCGGGTCGAAAGGCGGATAGGCCCGGCTGGTCGTGTGACCGGCGGCAAGCGCCATCTTGATCTGCACGAAAGGCATGGTGTGGATGACGTCGCGGTCGCCAACCTTGGTCACCATCGACACT
Source organism: Mesorhizobium sp. M1088 (assembly GCF_040318575.1). Lineage (NCBI taxonomy): Bacteria > Pseudomonadati > Pseudomonadota > Alphaproteobacteria > Hyphomicrobiales > Phyllobacteriaceae > Mesorhizobium > Mesorhizobium sp. M1088. The sequence continues at coordinate 57,342 of NZ_JAMYMO010000029.1, forward strand.
TCCATGCGCCGGCGATCCTTGGCCTTGGCGATCTGGCGCGGCGCGACCAGCCGTGTCGTCTTGGCGATCTCACCGGAATCGTCGCCACTGGCAAGGCTGATCAGTTCGGCGATCTCGGGTGGCGTCGCCAACTGCTGGCGGCCGTCAAGCGCTGCAAAC
>NZ_JAMYMO010000029.1:62500-81881 GCF_040318575.1 Mesorhizobium sp. M1088
TTGTCGGGTAAGTTCCGACCTGCACGAATGGCGTAACGACTTCCCCGCTGTCTCCAGCATAGACTCAGTGAAATTGAATTCCCCGTGAAGATGCGGGGTTCCTGCGGTTAGACGGAAAGACCCCGTGCACCTTTACTATAGCTTTACATTGGCATTCGTAGTGGCATGTGTAGGATAGGTGGTAGGCTTTGAAACCTGGGCGCCAGCTCAGGTGGAGCCATCCTTGAAATACCACCCTTATCACTATGGATGTCTAACCGCGGCCCGTTATCCGGGTCCGGGACAATGTATGGTGGGTAGTTTGACTGGGGCGGTCGCCTCCTAAAGAGTAACGGAGGCGCGCGATGGTGGGCTCAGAACGGTCGGAAATCGTTCGCTGAGTGCAATGGCATAAGCCTGCCTGACTGCGAGACTGACAAGTCGAGCAGAGACGAAAGTCGGTCATAGTGATCCGGTGGTCCCGCGTGGAAGGGCCATCGCTCAACGGATAAAAGGTACGCCGGGGATAACAGGCTGATGACCCCCAAGAGTCCATATCGACGGGGTTGTTTGGCACCTCGATGTCGACTCATCGCATCCTGGGGCTGGAGCAGGTCCCAAGGGTATGGCTGTTCGCCATTTAAAGCGGTACGTGAGTTGGGTTCAGAACGTCGTGAGACAGTTCGGTCCCTATCTGCCGTGGGTGTAGGAATATTGAAAGGATCTGTCCCTAGTACGAGAGGACCGGGATGGACGGATCTCTGGTGGACCTGTTGTGGCGCCAGCCGCATAGCAGGGTAGCTATATCCGGACGGGATAACCGCTGAAGGCATCTAAGCGGGAAACCCACCTTAAAACGAGTATTCCCTGAGAACCGTGGAAGACGACCACGTTGATAGGCCGGGTGTGGAAGAGCGGCAACGCTTGAAGCTTACCGGTACTAATAGTTCGATCGGCTTGATCGTTCTCATTCCTAATGCCCATTTCTAGTGACAATCCTTGGATTGCGCCGAAATGGATGGCACAGAAAACAGCTTCTCGAGCAACGTGCGTTTTGCCGACCTGGTGGTTATGGCGGAGCGGCTGCACCCGATCCCATTCCGAACTCGGCCGTGAAACGCTCCAGCGCTGATGGTACTTCGTCTCAAGACGCGGGAGAGTAGGTCGCTGCCAGGTCTGCCAAGCGCACGTTGTTTAATCTTCTCCTTACGAACAGGCCCGCCAACGGGACTCCGGGCCGCGAAAGCGGCCCTTTCATTTGGCGGAAGCTTGAATCTGGTGAGCCAAGGCTTACCTTTAGGGTTGACGCGGGGTGGAGCAGCCCGGTAGCTCGTCAGGCTCATAACCTGAAGGTCACAGGTTCAAATCCTGTCCCCGCAACCAAATTCGAAAACGGCCCGCCTTGTGCGGGCCGTTTTCGTATGGGCTGAAGTACGGCGACAGGACACTTAGCATTCCGCGGCCAATTTTTCGCGTATGTGCTCCGATCCACCTCTCATACGTGGGGCGAATGGCCGATCGGGATTTACGACGCGCCAAAAAGGCGCGCTGCCGTCTTAACTGATATGCACCAGGTGCCGCCGCACAGTCACTGGGCAGCAGGCGTCTGCTCCGTATTTTGCCGCGAGCTTACGTCGTAACTCCGCAAGGTCCGACAAGTGGTCAGGTCGTGCAGCCCGGAGCTCGTCAGCGACCATTTTCTCGGTTGGGATCAGCATGCTCTGCGTAAGGGTCTTGCCTTTGCGTCGCGTTTTGACCAGCGGCAATTCGCTCATAATTCACCTCCAGGAACTCCCCTACAGAAGACGAACAAGGATGCCGCAATCCGACAGAATCTCGGATTGATTTGATTGCCGTGGCTCGAAGCCACAGCCATGAACCCACAAAGACGCGTCCGGCCGGACACGTAGCAACCCGGACACTTAGCAACGAAGCCGACACAGCGGGACACCGAGGCAGATACTGTCCGCACGAACTCCCTGCAATGCACACATCAAAATCCCCGCTTGCCTTATGGCGCCGGGGTTTTTGGCTCCGTGCTGCCCAACGGAACGGAACTCTACTTCTTCGCCGACATGGCTCGAGCTGCAGCTCTAACCGGCATCGCGGTTGGTCAAGGCGATGTGGCAGCAGCCGGAACCGTGGCCCGCCGTCCAGGTGACGTTGTCGAAGCGCACTCCGGTGGCCTCGAACAGGCCGCGATCGAAGGCGCCGGCGATGCGGCAGAGCGTGGCGAGCTTCTCGTCGTCGATGCCGGCTTCGACCCAGGCGTCCTTCAGCGGGCAGCGCCTGACCCTGAAGGCGATGCGGTCCGGGCCGCGTTCGACATCGGTCGGATACATGCGGCCGCCATCCGGGCTGACGGCCAGGAACGCCTCGCCGATCGCCGGTGCGTCGTTGGGGCCGAAATCGGCGAAGGCCGCCGCCGCAACCTCCCTGCCTCGCCGTTCGATGGTGCGGATCATGATCGCCTCAGCCTTTTCCGCGCCAACTTCCGCGGTCAGCTCGTCGAGCAACAGACGATAGAGATCGGCACGGTTGCGGAAGGCGGAATCGAGTTCGCGCGACAGTTTTTCGGCTCTGGCTTCGGCGTCGGTCATGATGCGTCCTGTTCGATCCTCGAAAGTCTTGGCGCTGCCGCCACCAGCGCCTTGCCGATCGCGGATTGCGGCGCGTCGATGACGGTGCGGGCATCGCCGCGCTCGGCAATCCGCCCGCCGTCCAGAATGGCGATGCGGTGGGCGATGGCACGGACGACGCCGAGATCGTGCGAAATGAACAGATAGGCGATGCGCTCCTCGCGTTGAAGGTCGAGCAGCAGCCGCAGGATCTGCGCGCGAACCGAAACGTCGAGCGCCGACACGGCCTCGTCGAGCACGACCAGCGACGGTTTCGTGGCGATGGCGCGGGCGATTGCAACGCGCTGGCGTTGGCCGCCGGAAATTTCGTGAATGGCGCGGCCGGCGAGACCGGGGCTGAGGCCGACGCGTTCCAGCAGAGCTGCAATACGGCGCGGGCGCTCGGGGCCAGAGGCAATGTGATGGATGCGCAAGGGGTCGTCGAGCACACGCGCGACTGTGGCGCGTGGGTTCAAGGCGGCGAGCGGATCCTGAAACACCATCTGAAGACGAGTGCGCCGGCCGCGCAAGGCAGCGCCGTTCAGCGACAGGAAATCGCTGCCTTCAAATTCGATACTGCCGGTATCGAATTCGATGAGCCGGAGCACTAGACGAGCTATCGTCGACTTGCCGCTGCCGGAAGGTCCGGCCAGCGCCAGCGTCTCGCCGGGGTCGATGTGGAAGGAGACGTCGTCGACCGCGGCGATGGTCTTGCCGCCGCGACTGTATCGTTTGGTCAGGCCGGAAACGGCGAGCAGTGGGTCGGTCATGTTCGCCGCAACAGCGGCTCGGCGTCGAGGCCGAGATGAGCGTCAAGCAGCACACGAGTGTATGCGTGCCGCGGGGCATTGACGATTTGGGCTGTCGAATCGAGCTCGAGCAGCTCGCCATGCCGGAACACCGCGATGCGCTCTGCAAGCTCAGCGGCCAGCGCAATGTCGTGGCTGATGAACAGCAGCGTCATACCGTCCTCGGCCACCAGTCGCCGGATCAGCCCGACAATCTCGGCCTGCACGATGGTGTCCAGCGCACTGGTCGCCTCGTCGGCGATCAGCAGTTTCGGCCCGGCCGCAATCGCTGCGGCGATCGCCACGCGCTGCTTCTGGCCGCCGGAGAGCTGATGTGGAAACGCGCGCAAAGCGACATCGGGGTCGGGCAGACGGACCCGTTCGAGCAGGGTTTTTGCCTTGGCATAGGCGTCTCGCCAACTGAGGCCGAGATGGGTGTAGGCGACTTCCGCGATCTGCTTGCCTATTGGCATCACCGGATCGAGACTTGCGGATGGGTCCTGGAAAATAAAGCCGATGTCACGGCCACCGATTGGAGCATGGTCGCGAAGACCGGCAGGTGCCTTGGCACCAAACATTGGTGGCGGGCGCAAGAGCCAATCGATACGGCCTTCGATCTTGGCAGTGGCCGGCAGCAGCCCGGCAATGGCTAGCGCCAGCGTGCTCTTGCCGGAACCGCTCTCGCCGATGATGGCAAAGCGCTCGCCGGCGGGGATGTCGAGGCTGACATTCTTTAGCGCCGCCACCTCGGCGCCGTCGCGGCGATAGGTCACCGTCAGACTGCGAATCGAAGCAAGCGCCGTCACGACAGGCTCCTCCTCATCGCCGTGGTCTCGACGACGCCTTCGCCGGTGAGATAGACGCCGAGCACGGTCAGCACGAGCGCTACGCCCGGAATGATCGACAGGAAGGGCGCGGTGCGCAGCACGGCGCGGCCTTCGGCGATCATGCCGCCCCAGGTTACGCGGTTGGGGTCGCCAAGGCCGAGGAAGGACAATGCCGCTTCGGTGAGAATCGCCGCGGCGACGATCACCGACGACAAAGCCATTACCGGCGGCAGCGCATTGGGGAGCACCTCGCGAAAGGCGATCTCCAGCGGATGCATGCCGATGACGCGGGCGCCGGCAACAAAATCGCGCTCGCGGATCGACAGCACTTCGGCCCGCGCCACGCGTGCCGGTCCGGTCCAGGCGCCCAGCGCGATCGCAGCGACGACGACGCCGAGCGACGGCCCGACGATGCTGACGAAAGCCAAAGCCAGCAGAAAGGCTGGGACGGTCTGGAAAGCGTCGGTGATGCGCATCAGCATCTCGTCGACAAGACCGCCGGCAAAGCCGGCCAACGTGCCGATCACGGCACCGACGGCAAGGGCGGCGGCGGCTGCTGCCAGCCCGACCGCCAGCGAGGTGCGGGCGCCATGGAAGAGCTCGGCAAGCACGTCACGGCCGAGGCGGTCGGTGCCGAGTGGCAACGACCAGTCCTGGAACGGCGGCAGCAACGCCGGCCCGGCAATGGCCTGCGGATCGCCGGGAAAGAACAAAGGTGCGGCAAGCGCCACGGCAAACAGCGCCGCCAGGATGACCGCGCCGGCGATCGCTTCCGGGGTCCGGAGAAAGCGGCGAAGCGGGCTCACGCGCCGGCCTCACTGGCGCCGACGCGCGGATCGAGGAAGGCGTAGGCGATGTCGACGAGAAGGTTGATGATGACGACCAGGACGGCGCTGACGAGAATGATGCCGAGCAGTAGTGGGGTATCCCGCGCGGCCACTGCTTCCTGCGCCAGTCGGCCAATGCCTGGCACGGAAAAGACGCTTTCGATGACGACGCTGCCGCCCAGCATTTGCGCCGACTGCAGGCCGAACATGGTGACCAGCGGCAACAGCGCGTTACGGGCGACGTGAGCGAGCACGATGCGACGGCGGGAAAGTCCCCTGGCACGGGCGGCCAGCACAAAGTCCTGCCGCCACACCTCGGCCATGCCGGCGCGCATCATGCGCAGATAGAGCGCGAGATAAATGAAGCCGAGCGCCGAAACCGGCAGGACGAGATGGCGGGCGATGTCGGCGGCGCGATCGAGGCCGCTCTTGGCCGAGGCGATACTCTCGATGCCGCCGATCGGAAACCAGCGCAGGTCGACGGCGAAGACAATGATCAGCACAAGCCCGAGCCAGAAGCCCGGCACGGCATAGAGCGCCAGCGAACCGATGGACAGGAAACGATCGCGGAAGCTGCCGGGACTGGCGCCGACATAGATGCCGAGAGCCGAGCCGAGGCCGAAGGAGAGCGCCGTGGCGCTCCCCATCAACAGCAGCGTGTTGGGCAGGCGCTCGAGGATGACATCGCGGATCGGCCGCGAAAAGCTGACCGATTGGCCGAGATCGAGATGCAGCAGCGCCCAAAGATAATTGGCCAGCCGCGTCAGCTCCGACTGGTCGAGCCCCCAGCGGTGACGCAACAGCTCGATCATGCCGGCGTCGCCGCCGGTCGAGACAATGTAGGCATCGACCGCATCGCCGGGAGCGGCTTCGAGCAACAGGAACGTGCCGATGACGACAATCAGCAGCACGAAGATGCTGCCGACGAGACGGCGGCGAAGGAGGATGACGGCGCGGGTCATGGCGCAACGCCGATAGGAGAGCCAAGTCTTCCGTGCCGCGCTTTACGGCGCCCCCCTCTGTCCTGCCGGACATCTCCCCCACAAGGAGGGAGATTGGCAGTTTCGGCGATGCCGGCCGTCTTGCAACGCTGGAGATTGGCGAAAGCGACAATGACAGCCGATCTCCCCCCTCGTGGGGGAGATGTCCGGCAGGACAGAGGGGGGCGCGAAGGAACTCTCATAGCCGAAGCTGAGCACCCACATAGGCGATGTGCAAGCCTTGAGCCGACCTGCCTAAGCCTCCAGCCAAGTGTCCGCCCAGTTCGATACCGCCCAGCGCGGGTTGTTGGCGATGTTGTTGACCGTATCGCGGGCGACGCTGATGAAACTCCATTCGGCGACGTTGATCAGCGGCAGGTCGGCGGCAACTTTTCTCTGGAACTCCTTGTAGAGTTCGGTGCGGGCGGCGGTGTCGAGCGTCTCCGATGCCTTGGCGATCAGGGCGTCGAGATCGGCATTCTTGTAGCCACCCTGGTTGGAGAAGGGCACGCCGTCGGGAATACCGCTCTGCACCAGGATGGTGGTCGAGATCGCCGGATCGCCGCGGAACACCGGCGGCCCGACCGCAAGGTCGAAGGCGTGGTCGGTGTAAACCGCCTTGATGTGCGCGGCAGAGTCGTTGTTGACCAGCTGGGCGTCGATGCCAATGACGGCGAGCGCCTGGCGCAGATAGTCGCCGAACTGCTTGGTTTCGTTGAAGTAAGGCGCCGGCAGCAATCTCAATGAAAAGCGCTTGCCGTCATCGCCCCGGCTGTAGCCGGCCTCGTCAAGCAAGGCATTGGCCTTGGCGACGTCGAAAGCGTAGGTCGGCACGTCGGCGGTGTAGAATTGCGGGTCGTTTTTCGGCACCGGGCCAGTGGCGGTGGCGGCATAGCCAAGGAATACCGTCTTGACGACGAAATCCTTGTCGATGGCGTGAGCGATCGCCTGGCGTACTTTCAGGTCGGCCAGCTCCTTGCGGCGATGATTGATCTCAACGACGAGCTGGTAGGTCAGCCCTTCATAACCCTTGGTGATCACCTTGAGACCGGGCACTTTGGAGATGCGGTCGAGATCGGCCAGGGGCACGGCGGAGAAGGCGGCGAGCTGGATCTCTTCGGCTTCCAGGGCGCTGGCCGCCGACGTGCGGTCCGGCAGCACCTGATAGATGATCTCGTCGAGATAGGGCTCGTCCTTGCCCCAATAGTCGGTGTTCTTCTCCAGCCGGTAATATTCGCCGGGCTTGTATTCGGCAAATTTGAACGGTCCGGTGCCGACCGGGGCGTTGTTGGCCGGGTTGTCCTCGATCTTTCCGGTCTCGTAGATGTGCTTGGGCACCACGCTGCTCAGCGCCGGCAAGGCGTTGCGGATTAGCTGGAACGGTGTCGGCTTGGCGAATTTGAACACGGCGGTGGTTTCGTCCGGCGTGTCGACCGCCTCCAGATCCTTGAACACGGTGCGGCCGAGATTCTGCAGCGGCTTCCAGACCTGCAACGCCGAGAAGGCGACATCGGCTGAGGTGAATGGCTTCCCATCATGCCATTTGACGCCCTCGCGCAGTTTGAACGTCACCGCCATGCCGTCGGCGGCACCTTCCCAGCTGAGCGCCAGGCGCGGATCGAGCCCGTCCTTGCCGCCGAAGGAGGCCTCGGCCAAGGTTTCCACGATCTTGCTCGAAATGAAGAAGACGCCGTTCGAGGCGACAATCGCCGGATTGAGATTGCGCGGCTCGGAATCGGCAGCGACAACCAGTCGTCCGCCCTTTCTCGGCGTCTGCGCCGAGCCGATCGTCGGCATGGCGGTGGAGGCCAACAGCAACGCCGAACCGGCCAGCATTGTACGTCTGGAAATGGTGAACTCTGGCATGATCGAACTCCGTCCTCTCCGCGGACCCGGCCGGGTCCGCCGTACCCCTCGGACGCTCGTAAGCATCCTGCAAAGCTGATTATGGGCCTTATGCGGGGTTTCGCCAAAGACGGAATTGGCGCATCTCTACGTGGCTTTGAAATTTCCGTCCGCTGGACCAGTTGTACAGAAAACGGTTCGACGCGCGGTTCTAGCAGGACCAGACTGGAGTAAAGTGCAGCAGGTGGAGCAGCTTTTGGGGCTGGTTCGCCCGTTCTGGCTGGACCAGATCGGGCAAAATGATGCAGATTTAAGCACAGCCGAGGTTCAGAGCCGGAAAAGCCGGTGCCGGCGAGCGGCCGGCTAAGGGATTTCAGGGAGAGAGACATGAACATTGCCCCAGGCAAGAATGCCGTCGGCAGCGTGCCGTTCGACCAGGCCAGGGTGGACGGGCTGATGGAGGAGGCCGGCATCGACGTGCTGCTCGCCACCTCCAAGCACAACTCGCAATATCTGCTTGGCGGCTATAAGTTCATCTTCTTCGCTGCTATGGATGCAATCGGCCACAGCCGTTATCTGCCTGTCGTCGTCTATGAGAAAGGTGGGCCGGAGCATGCCGCCTATATCGGCAACCGCATGGAAGGCGGCGAGCACCAGAATCATCCATTCTGGACGCCGACACTGCATGCCGCCTGCTGGGGTACGCTCGATGCCGCCAATCTGGCGGTCGAGCATTTGCGAAAGATCGGCAAGGGCAATGCCCGCATCGGCATCGAGCCCGCCTTCCTGCCGGCCGACGCCTATATGCTGATCCGCAACGCGCTGCCGGATGCCAAGCTGATCGATGCGACTGATATGCTGGAGCGCATGCGGGCAATCAAAACCGAGGCGGAGCTGGAAAAGCTGCGCATCGCTTCGGAGCTGATCACCGATTCCATGCTGGCGACCATCGGCTGGGCACGCGAAGGCACGACAAAGAGCGAGATCATCGAACATCTCAGGCGCGAGGAGACCAATCGCGGCGCGCATTTCGAATATTGCCTGTTAACGCTAGGCTCCAGCCACAACCGCGCAGCCTCGCCGCAGGCGTGGAAACGGGGCGAAGTGATGTCGATCGATTCCGGCGGCAACTACCACGGCTATATCGGCGATCTTTGCCGCATGGGCGTGCTGGGCGACCCTGACGCCGAACTCGAGGATCTGCTGGCCGAGATCGAGACAGTGCAGCAGGCGGCCTTCTCCAAGGTCAAGGCGGGCACGCTGGGCGGTGACATGATTTCTCATGCCGAAGGCGTTCTGAAGAAATCCAAGGTTGCGGCCTATACTGATTTTTTCGCGCATGGCATGGGGCTGATCACGCATGAAGCGCCGTTCCTGATGACCAACCATCCGGTGACATATGAAGGCACCTATGCCGCAAAGCCGCTGGAGAAGAACATGGTGCTTTCGGTCGAGACGACCATGCTCCACCCGACGCGCGGCTTCATCAAGCTGGAGGACACGGTGGCGGTGACCGATGCCGGCTACGTCATGTTCGGCGATCGGGGCCGGGGCTGGAACAGGGGCGGGGGCGGCTTAGGCGCTGGTACCTAGCCCGTTCTTGAGATTACCTCGTTCGAGCAAACAATTGGTCACACCAGCGAGCATTTGCCGATATGGAACGCGAACTGCCCAAGCAGGTCTTTATCGACGGGTGCGAGCAGATCTCCATGGAGTTCGAACCGATTGGGTTCCGCTTTGCGAAAACCGGTCCTCATGCGAGTCGTCGGGCCGGCGACTGGGCATTCAAAATCTCCTTTCAATCAAACTATCTGAACGTCGGCGGCGAGTACGTCGAACTCGTCGTGCATGCGTCGGTCTACAGCAAATGCAATAAAGGAGTGGGACGAGCGAAGCGCTTGGTCCGCCAGTGTCAGCGATTGGGTCGCCGGTGGACAGCTTGGCAATTTGCGAACCCCGCATCATTGGCGGACATGGAACATCGCAAACCCGCATACCCGCCAGGCTGAAATCGCGAACATCGTTGCCAACATCCAAACGACTGTCCTGCCGCTCTTCGAACGTTTCGACGTTCCGCGCAAACTAGCCGAACAGGTCGCATGTTCTGAAGTTCCGGGCTTCATGTTCCCTGAAAATGCTGTTCGATTTGTACTCTGGCAGCTTGGTCCGGAGGCAGCGGAAAACTGTTTGTCCTACTGGGTGGCGCGCTTACCTTCGCCGGATGCTTTCCGATCAGAGCGCGATGTCCCCACTTTGCCGGATAGGCTCGCTCTGGGAAGCGATACTAACAACCTAGCAAGGGTCGCTCGTGCGATGAAGATTGGCCTCAGCCTGTGACATTATCTGCCCGGCGGGATCAACCTGAAATCCGGCAACTCCCGCAATGCCAGTTCCGGCCCTGCCGGCGAATAGACGACGAAAAGCTGCATGGCCGCATCGCCGGTATTGAGCGTCGAGTGGAAGCGGCTTTCCGGCACATAGATGGTGCAGCCGGGGCCGACTTTCTCGACGACCGGGTTGCCTTTCTCGTCTTCGACCATCTGCTCGCCATTGCCTGAGATGACAAAGATGATCTCCTCCGCACCCGGATGGTTATGACGCGTATGGCCTTTGCCTGACGGTAGGTCGACGACACCACCGGAAAATCGCTTTGCGCCGTTCACTTCGGGAGCGACCGTCAGCGACAGCCTGCCCCAGTCGAAGCCGAAGGCGCTGACGTCTTTTGGATATACGAATACCTTGCTGTTCTCCGTCATCGTTCCACCCTTCTGTTTGCTGGTCTCTACGCAGCGCCGAACGTGACCGCCTTGAAATCCGCCGTCTGCCTGGCGATTGAGGCTTCCGCCGGCAGCCGCTCCATCGAACTGGCGCCATAGAACCCGTGCAGGCCCTTGCAGCGCTCGAGAACATATCTGGCGTCGTCCGGCATCGAGATCGGCCCGCCATGGCAAAGCAGGATCATATCCTCGCGCACTGAGCGTGCCGCTTTGGCGATGGCGTCGATCTCGCTCACACAGTCGTCCAGCGATTTAGCCGATGTCGCGCCAATCGAGCCGCCGGTGGTCACCCCCATATGGGCGACGACGATGTCGGCGCCAGCTGTCGTCATGGCGCGCGCCTCGTCTGCGTTGAAGACATAGGGCGTGGTCAACAGGTCGAGTTTGTGAGCCTCGGCGATCATGTCGACCTCGAGCCCGAAGCCCATGCCGGTTTCTTCAAAACTCTGCCGCATCTGGCCGTCGAACAGGCCGATAGTCGGAAAGTTCTGCACACCGGAAAAACCCATCGTCTTCAACTCGGCCAAAAGCAGCGGCATGATGACGAAGGGATCGGTGCCGTTGACGCCGGCCAGCACCGGCGTCTTCTTCACTACCGGCAGCACTTCGTAGGCCATTTCCTTGACGATCTCGTTGGCGTTGCCATAGGCGAGCAGGCCGGCGGCCGAGCCGCGCCCGGCCATGCGGTAGCGGCCCGAATTGTAGATGATGATCAGGTCGATGCCGCCGGCTTCCTCTGCCTTGGCCGACAGGCCGGTGCCGGCACCGCCGCCGACGATCGGCACGCCGTCCGCGATCATCTTGCGGAATTTCTCCAGGATTTTCTTGCGCGGTATGGCGGCCATGTCTTGGTGTCTCACTGTCTGGCGATGTCGAGGAAGGCCGTTGTGGCAGCCCAGGCGAATTCGGGGTCGTTGATATGAAGCGGCAAACGCAGCACGCGCCGCGTTTTGGCGGGTTTGATGGTACGCTCGATCGCCTCGAACAAAGCGGCATCGGCTTCAGGGTCGAAGAAGGCGCCGCCTTCAATGTCGAGCGCCGACACGCCTTTCTCCGGAATGAGGAAACGAACCGGACCCTGGCAGAGGCTCAGCCTTGTACCGATCCATTCGCCGATCGTTCTGCTTTCGTCGGCAGTGGTGCGCATCAGTGTGACGTTTGGATTGTGCTCATAGAACAGCCGGCCGCGATAGCGTTCCGGAATTGTCGGCGGCGCCCAGAAATTGACCATGTCGAGCGCGCCGACCGAGCCGACATAAGGCAGCCCGGTGCGGGCGATGGCGCCAAAGCGATCCTCGGTCGCCGGCAGCACGCCGCCAAACAGCAAGTCGCAGACTTCGGTCGTTGTGATGTCGATGACGCCGGACAACAGGCCGCTGTCGGCCAATTTTTCCATGGTGCGGCCGCCGGTGCCGGTGGCATGAAAGACCATGCAGTCATAAGTCGAACGAAGCTCATCGGCGATCGCGGTCACGCATGGCGTGGTGACGCCGAACATGGTGAGGCCGAGCGACGGTTTGCCGTCGGGCGGCGGCGCCGGCTTTGTCGCCATGCCTGATATCGCCTGGGCGGCATTGTGCAGCACGACACGCGAAAGCCGGTTGAGGCCGGCCATGTCGGTCACCGACGGCATCATGACGATGTCGGAGACGTCGACGTAAGGCGCGGTGTCACCCGAGGCCAACGTCGAAACCATGATCTTGGGCAGACCGAGCGGCAGCGTGCGCATGCCTGCGGTGATGATCGAAGTGCCGCCACCGCCGCCAATGCCGATAATCCCGGCAATATCGCTGCGCGACTGGACAAACCGGGCAAAGGCGGCAGCCATCGCCGCCACCGCGGTGCCGCGATCGTCGACGCCGAGTACGGCATTGCGACCCTCGGAATGGTGGCTGGCGACCTCGTCTGCCGAAACATCGACCGGCACGGTCGCGCCGCGTGTTCCGATGTCGACACGGGCAATCGAAGCGCCGGTAGCGGCGACCGCATCGGCCAGAAACGCGAGTTCCTCGCCCTTGGTGTCGGCGGTGCCCACCACATAGATGCGCTTCATCGCGTTTCCCCGGTCTTGGGCGTGTTCGGCGCTGCCGCCCCTTTTTGTCCGGCCGTTCGGCGGCGCGAAGGACCATTGCAATTTTTTGAGACACGCGTATCGTATTGACATGAATGTCTCACGTCAACAGGCGGCAATCGACGACGATGCCAGCCAAGGGCCGAACCCCCAGGTAGAGCGCGGGGCCCGCGCGCGCACCAGGCGTCTCATGCTGGAGACGGCGACAAAGCTGATGCAGGCGGGCGCCACGCCCTCCGTCAGCGAGGTGGCGGAGGCAGCGGAGGTCTCGCGCGCCACCGCCTATCGGTATTTTCCGAGCCAGGCGGCGTTGGTGCAGGCGGTGGTCGATGAGGGGCTTGGGCCGATCCTTACGTGGAAATCGAGCTCTGCCGATCCCGAGCGCCGGGTCGCCGAGCTGTTCGAGACCGCCATGCCGCGCATCGAGGTCTTCGAAGCGACGTTCAAGGCGGCGCTGAAACTGTCGCTCGACCAGTGGGCGCAGCGACAGGCAGGCACGCTTGACGGCGAACCTGCCTTCACCCGCGGCCATCGCGTCGATCTCTTGAAAGATGCGATCGCGCCACTCAAAGGCCGGTTGCCGCCGCGCGAATTCAAGCGGCTCGCGCAGGCGCTGTCATTGATCTTCGGTGTTGAGGTGCTGATCGTTTTAAAGGATATATGGGGATTGGATAGCCGCAGTATGATGTCGGTTGCGCAATGGGCGGCCGGCGCTCTTGTGCGCGCGGCTATGACCGAATCGATGATTGAAGGAGATGGGATCGCGCCGACGACCGCCGTGAGATGACGCCAATCTGGTTCGACCAGATTTTCAACCTGGCTATTCATGCTACTAGCGATGCAGCGGCCCAAGTAAGGCATTCATGTATCAAGGAGTAGGAAAATTCAGGGAAAACAGGCAGATATCGCAGAAGCCAACTTGTCTGCGTGTCCGCCACCGTCCAAGAAAGGGCTTGACGTTCCTCTTAAATTGGTAATACCAGATCAGGACAAATAAAGCGGATCAAAGGTGAAGGCTGAGATCCGTTTCGGTCGAGCGAGGAGGCTCACAGACCGAAACGGTGCCGTCACGGGAGGACTACCAGGGCCGGCCTCGATGCCGGTTCTCATGAACGGTAGAATGCGCACAAGGGAGGAAATCATTATGCGCAAGACAATGACCAGCTTGCTTGCTGGTATCGGCCTAGTGCTCGCCTGCGGAACGTCCGTCTACGCGCAGGAAAAGGAACTTACAATCTTCTGGGCGGAATGGGATCCGGCCAATTACCTGCAGGAACTCGGCAACGAGTACGAGAAGGAAACCGGCGTCAAGATCACGGTGGAAACCACACCGTGGCCCGACTTCCAGACCAAGGCCTTCACCGAGTTCAACGCCCATGGCGACGCCTACGATATGGTCGTCGGCGACTCGCAATGGCTTGGTGCTGGCTCGACCGGTGGCCACTATGTCGACCTGACCGACTTCTTCAACAAGCACAAGGTCGGTGAAGTGATGGCACCGGCCACGGTGAAATACTATGCCGAATATCCGGGCGGCAGCAGCAAGTACTGGGCCATTCCGCTCGAAGGCGACGCCGTCGGCTGGTCCTATCGCAAGGACTGGTTCGAAGACCCCAAGGAAAAGGAAGCCTTCAAGGCCAAGTATGGCTACGATCTCGACGTGCCGAAGGATTTCAAGGCGCTACGCGACATCGCCGAATTCTTCTACCGGCCGGACCAGAAAAAATACGGCATCGCCATCTACACCGACAATTCTTATGACGCGATGGCGATGGGCTTCGAAAACGCGCTGTTCTCCTTTGGCGGCGAGCTGGGTGACTATAAGACCTACAAGGTCGATGGCTTCATCAACTCCGACAAGGCGATCGCGGCGCTCGACGCCTACAAGGAACTCTACAAGTTCACGCCTCCGGGCTGGGCCAAGTCGTTCTTCGTCGAGGACAACCAGGCGATCACTGAAAACCTAGCCGCGATGAGCATGAACTACTTCGCGTTCTTCCCCTCGTTGATCAACGAGGCGTCGAACCCGAACGCCAAGAACACCGGCTTCTTCGCCAATCCAGCCGGACCTGGCGGCGACCAGTTCGCCGCACTCGGCGGTCAGGGCATCTCCATCGTTTCCTACTCGCAGAAGCAGGAAGAGGCGACGAAGTTCCTGGAATGGTTCATCAAGGACGAGACCCAGAAGAAATGGGCAGCGCTTGGCGGCTACACCTGCAGTGCCGCCGTGCTCAAGTCGCCTGAATTCCAGAACGCCACGCCCTACAACAAGGCGTTCTACGAGACCATGTTCAAGGTCAAGGACTTCTGGGCGGTTCCGGAATACGCGGAACTGCTGCAGCAGCTTAACCAGCGCATCTATCCTTACATGATCGGCGGCGAAGGCACCGCCAAGGAGACGCTGGACGCACTGGCAGCCGACTGGAACGCGACCTTCAAGAAATACGGCCGCGGCCAATAAGCATGAAGTTTCACGGAGGGGGCGTTCGTGCCTCCTCCGTTTCTTTTTCTGATTCTTGAACCGGGAGCAGGGTCTTGGCGACCACGATGATCACCACGCTGGACAGGTCCTCGCGGGCCGCCGCTCGCGGTCTAAGCGACATTTCGATCCGCAATCTCTTCATCATCCCGACGATCCTGTTTCTGATCGTCTTCAACATCTTCCCGCTGATCTATTCGCTGGGCTATTCGTTCACCGATTTCCGCGCCTCGACCAGCGCGGCGGCGAATTTCGTCGGGCTGCAAAACTATCGCGACCTGCTCAGCGATCCCTATGTCTGGTCCAACTTCGCCATCACCGCAAAATACGTCATCATCTCGGTCGCCGGCCAGCTGCTCGTCGGCTTCGGCGTGGCCATGCTGCTCAATCGCGACATTCCGCTCAAGGGCCTGCTGACGACGCTCCTGTTGTTGCCGATGATGCTGTCGATGGCCGTCGTCGGCCTGTTCTGGAAGCTGCTCTACGATCCGTCCTTCGGCATCATCAATTATGCGCTCGGCCTCGGCACCTTCGAATGGCTGTCGAATCCGAAAATGGCGCTCTATGCGGTTGCGCTGACCGACATCTGGATGTGGTCGCCCTTCGTCATGCTGTTGTCGCTGGCCGGCCTGTCGGCCGTGCCCAAGCATCTCTACGAGGCAGCCGCGATCGACAGGGCCGGACCATTCTACACCTTCTTCCGCATAACACTGCCGCTGGTTGCGCCGATCCTGATGATCGCGGTCATCTTCCGCACCATGGAGGCGTTCAAGACCTTCGACCTCGCCTACATCCTGACCAGCCAGCCGACGGCCGAGCTGATCTCGATCCGGCTCTACAAGATGGCGTTCCAGGAATGGCAGACCGGGCGTTCCTGCGCGCTCGCCTACATCGTGCTGATCATGGTGCTGGCGATCACCAACATCTATGTCAAATACCTCAACAAGGTGAAGGAGCGCTGAGATGGCCGCAGTCCGCACTTCTTCCGAAATCACCTTCAACCGGGTCGCCATCGTCGCTGTCCTGCTGGTGACGATCATCTTCCTGGCGCCGATCTACTGGATCGCCTCGACGGCGTTCAAGCCGCGCAACCTCGCCACCACCATTCCGCCGACGGTGGTTTTCCAGCCGGAGATATCGCCCTTCGTCAAGTTGTTTACCAAGCGTTCGCAGCTGCGCAGCCCGCCGTCGCCGGAGGAGTACGCGGCTGCGCCGTGGTGGGAGCGCGTCGTTTTCAATGGGGGCGAAAAGATCGTGCGCGACGGCAAGGGCCAGGTGCAGTGGTCGGGCTATCCGAGCCGTTTCATGAACTCACTGATCGTTGCCATAACCTCGACCGTCCTGGCCGTCGGCATGGGCACCTTCACCGCCTATGGGTTCTCGCGCTTCAAGGTAAAAGGCGAGGCGGACCTACTGTTCTTCATCCTGTCGACACGCATGCTGCCGCCGGTGGTCGTTGCCATTCCGATGTTCCTGATGTACCGGGCGGTCGGCCTCAACGATTCCCATATCGGCCTGATCATCCTTTACACCGCCTTCAACCTGTCCTTCTCGGTGTGGCTGATGAAAGGCTTCATGGACGAGATCCCCAAGGAGTATGAGGAGGCGGCCCTCGTCGACGGCTATACGCGCATGGAGGCCTTCTTCAAGATCGTGCTGCCCGAGGCCGCCACCGGCATCGCCGCCACCGCCGTGTTCTGCTTTATCACGGCGTGGAACGAATATGCCTTCGCACTGATCATGACCAGCCGCCGTGCCCAGACAGCACCGCCCTTCATCCCCAGCCAGGTCGGTTCCGGCCTGCCGGACTGGACGGTGATTGCCGCCGGAACCTTCCTGTTCCTGCTGCCGGTCGCGATCTTCACCTTCCTGCTCCGCAACCACCTGTTGCGCGGCATGTCGTTTGGAGCGATCCGCAAATGAGCTTTCGCGACATCAACCAGAAATATCTCGAACCGGGCAGCCAGGTGCTGATGGTGCTCGGTATCATCGCGCTCTGCCAGCCGTGGAACATGCTGCTGCACAGCTATGGCGTGACCATCATCCTGATCGGCCTGATCGGCTTCAACATCACCTCCAAGATCGCGCCGGAGGAGAAGGCCGGCACCGGGCAAGGGGCAAATCCGGGGGCACAGCATTGACCCAGATCGAGCTTCGAGGCATCCAGAAATATTTCGGCGCCGTCCAGGTCATCAAAGACCTCAACCTGAAGATCGACGACAACGAGTTCATCGTGCTGCTCGGCCAGTCGGGCTGCGGGAAGACGACGACGCTCAGGGCGATTGCCGGGCTGGAGACGATCGACGGCGGCGACATCCTCATCGACGGCAAGCCGGTCCAGCACCTCAAGGCCGCCGATCGCGATATCGCCATGGTCTTCCAGTCGTTCTCGCTCTATCCGCATATGAGCGTCTATGAGAACATCGCCTTTCCGCTCAGGGCGACGCGCAAGAGCAACGCCGAGATCGACAGCGAGGTGCGCTCGGTCGCCAAGACGCTGCAGATCAGCGATCTCCTCGCCAAGAAACCGTCGGCGCTGTCGGGCGGCGACATGCAGCGCGTGGCGATCGGCCGAGCCTTGGTGCGGCGGCCGAAGGCGATGCTGATGGACGAGCCGATCGGGGCGCTCGATGCCAAGCTGCGCGAGGAGATGCGGGCCGAGATCAAGCGGCTGCACATCAAGCAGGGCTCGACCAGCATCTACGTCACCCACGACCAGATCGAGGCGATGAGCCTCGCCGACCGCATCGTCATCATGCATGAAGGTGTGCTCCAGCAGGTCGGCTCGCCGGACGAGGTCTATTCGCATCCGGCGAATCTTTTCGTCGCGCAATTTGTAGGCAGCCCGGTGATGAACGTCGCCGACACTTCGGTGACCGAGAAAGCCTCATCGGCCTCGGTCACGGTCGGCGATGCGGCCGCCGGTTTCGAATTCCCGCGCGCTTTGCTGTCGAAGCTCAACGGCCATGCCGGCAGCCAACTCGCGCTCGGCATCCGGCCGGAAGGCGTCCTCGTCCGCCGCGAAGCCGCCGAGGGATTCTTGCCGGTGGAGACGCAGATCGTCGAGCCGCTCGGGTCCTTCGACATCGTCGACCTCAAGGTCGGCTCCAAGATGCTGCGTGCGCGCACCAAGAGCGGCTTCATCGGCGGCCCCGGCGAAAGAGTCTTCGTCAGAATCGATCCCAGCCAGGCGCATTTCTTCGACACGGCGAGCGGCAAATCGCTGGGAGTGAGACTCTGATGGCCCACATCCAGCTCAAGAACATCTCGAAGAAATTCGGCAACCACACCGCCTTGACCGGGCTCGATCTCGACATCGCCGATGGCGAGTTCTTCGTTCTGCTTGGCGAGACCGGCGCCGGCAAGACGACGACGCTGCGCATGATTGCCGGCCTGGAAAAACCGAGCGAAGGCCAGGTCTTCATCGACGGCGTCGATGTCGCCGATTGGGGCGCGGCGGAGCGCGACGTGGCGCTGGTGCTGCAGCAATATTCACTCTACCCGCGCTATACCGTACGCCAAAACCTCGAATTTCCGCTGAAGCCGAAAATCCGCCGGCTGCCCGATGCCGAGATCAAGGATCGCGTCGACCGCGCCGCCAGGACGCTGCGGATCGAGCATCTACTCGACCGCAAGACCGACCGGCTTTCAGGCGGCGAGATGCAGCGCGTCTCGATCGGCCGCGCCATCGTGCGCAAGCCGAGGGTATTCCTGATGGATGAGCCGTTGTCGGCGCTCGACGCCAAATTGCGCGAAGCGCTGCGCATCGAATTGAAGAACCTGCAGATGCAGCTTGGCGCCACCTTCCTGTTCGTGACGCACGATCAGATCGAGGCGATGTCGATGGGTGACAAGGTCGGCGTGCTCAACCATGGCCGCATCGTCCAGACCGGCACGCCGTACGAGATCTACAACAATCCGCGCGACACCTACGTGGCAAGCTTCGTCGGCTCGCCGCCGATGAACCTCATCGACGGCAAGCTTGTCAACGGACGTGCGGTGATGGCACCGCTGAATTTCGAATTGCCGTTTTCGGGGGGTGCCAAGACTTCGGGGGGGCTAAAGACGGGCGCGGGGGGCCCCGGAGGGCCCCACCGAGAGGGGGGTAGTCCGCGATCCGGCTTTAAAGACGAACCCGCCCCCGGGGCCGGGGGGGGGGGCGCAGAAGTTGACCCTAGGCGGGTAAAAAT